>QMOL01000017.1 GCA_003648225.1 Chlamydiota bacterium | reverse complement strand
GCGAAACCGTCAATCATCATCAACGCGCTTTGATTTCTGCGAGGGGCATGTGAGAGAACTCCGCCGCTACCAACAATCAAATCGAGTCCGATCATATCAACGAGAGTTTCGCCGGAAGATTTTTGAGAAAAAGCGTCACCGATAGAAGATTGTTTTTGGATGCCGCGTAATCCCACCGCCATTTGTTTATGTTGGACAAAAGCGAGTCGCAAAGCTTCTCTGCAAATTGCCTGCTCAATAATTAATCCGTTTAATCCTTGAGGAATTGTCGTTGGGCGGATCATTTTATTTCTGATGCTGTTTCTTAAGATTCGTTCATCAACATCAAAAGAAACCCATCGCATAATATTAGGAATTCCTGCTTCAGCAACGACATTAGAAATACTGTAACTCATGCCGAGATTCGCGCTAACGGTACGATTAAAAACGAATTTACTTTCAGGATCGTCTCTATCAGCGCGAAAAACGCTGAAATCGTCTGTTGTCGCGCCGCCGATATCAGTTCCGACAACCTGAATGTTTTCACGTTTAGCGATAAGCTGCATAATATCGCCCACAGCGCCCGGAGTAGGCATAATCGATGCGGACGTCCATGTCATTAATTTTTTGTAACCCGGTGCATGCTGCATAACATGTTCAAGAAAAAGGTCATGAATTGCATCCCTCGCCGGTTTAAGGTTTTCGTTTTCCAATGTAGGTCGTAAATTATCAACAATTTGTAAAGCCGTTTTTTCGTTGAGTGTTTCTTTTACGGCATCACGGGCTTTAACATTTCCGGCAAAAATTATGGGAAGCTCGTAGCCAATTCCAAAACGCGGTTTCGGGTCGGCAGCGGCAATCACTTCCGCTTGAGAGACAACGTGGCGAACGGTTCCTCCGTCTGTCCCGCCGGAAATCAAAATCATATCGGGGCGAAGATTTCTAATTCTTTCAATACGCTGAAACAATCGACGTTTATCGTTGGTTGCGAGGACGTCCATCACGATAGCTCCCGCGCCGAGAGCGGCTCTTTCGGCACTTTCAGCCGACATTTGTTTAACGACGCCTGCGACCATCATTTGCAGTCCGCCGCCTGCGCTGGAAGTGGAGACATAAATATCAGCGCCTTTATCTCCTTCACGCGGAACGATTAATTTATCTTCTTTAATGAAAGTTTTGCCGGTAATGTCTTCAATTTCAGCAATGGAATTTATAACACCCCGCGTAACATCCTCAGCCGGAGCTTCAACAGTCGTTGGCGCTTCACCTCTCGCGGTGAGTCTATATTGACCGTTAATTTTCTCTATTAGGATTGCTTTGGTAGTGGTTGATCCGCAATCGGTAGCGAGGATGACATTAATATCGGGCATAATATTTATAGAAATTAATTAATTAAATATCGTTATTTTTGTGTTTGATTTCTCTGAGCAATTTTTCGACACAATTTTTGTCCTGAAGCATATCGCAAAAAGAGTCAATTTGTTCATAAGAAACAAAAAGAGCCAACAGGGGAGAAATTACGATCATAAATTGACTCGCAATTCTGTTAATCGGTTTACAGGACTCAATAAGCAAAACGGCTGGTACAGCCATTCGCCTGCGAACAATGGATTCGGCAATTTTGTTAATTAATACCGTGTGGTCGTTTTTTGATACCGGAGCGGCAAAAGCATTTTTATTGAATCCGAGCATAGTTTTAAACAATAAATTAAAATAGTATTACAAATTGTACCAGAAAATGGAAAAATCTTCAATTATTGATAAAAAACTTAAGTTTGAGTATTATATATATAGATTTAACTAAATTATATGAAAAACATGAAAAATATGAAAAACAAAATATTATTATTCGTTATTACTTTTGTTACGCTGATTATTATCTCTTGCAGCGTGGTTCCTATAACTGGAAGACATCAATTAAATATGATCCCTAATTCGACTATGTTGTCGATGAGTTATCAGCAATATGGTGATTTTCTGAAAAGTAACAAGAAAAGTACAAATAAACAACAGACCCGAATGGTTAAGAAAGTTGGTCACCGAATACAAAAAGCCGTGGAAAAATATCTTACTGATAACGGGCTGGCTGACAGGATTTCTAATTATAATTGGGAGTTTAATCTCGTGGACAGTCCTGAACAAAATGCCTGGTGTATGCCGGGAGGAAAAGTTGTTGTTTATTCGGGTATTCTTCCATTGACAAAAACAGAGACGGGACTTGCTGTTGTTATGGGCCACGAAATCGCTCACGCAATCGCTGAACACGGAAACGAAAGAATGAGTCAGCAAATGTTGGTTCAAATGGGCGGTACCGCTTTATCTGCCGCAATGAGAACCAAACCGGCGGAAACTCAAAAAATGTGGATGCAGGTTTATGGATTGGGAGCTCAATATGGCGCTGTACTTCCATACAGCAGATTGCAAGAGAGCGAAGCTGATAAACTTGGATTGATATTTATGTCAATTGCGGGATATGATCCGAGGGAAGCGGTTACTTTTTGGCAAAGAATGAGCGAAAATAAAAAAGGACAGGCGCCACCCGAACTTATGAGCACCCATCCGGCTGACGAAACAAGAATTCAAAAGATAAAGCAGAATTTACCAGAAGCGCTGAAATATTATAAAAAGTAACATAAGTTTTTTGCTTGTGGATTAATGAGTAAAAGTTACAAGATTGTGCTATGAATCCGGGATTGTAAACATCGAATACTTTTCCGGCGATGCCGGAATCCGCAGCCGGCGGCAGCGGCTACAATCGAACACCGAACACTGAACATTGCCCGAAACTCTCCGGGTGTTTCGCAAATACTAAACACATGAGACACGCTGTTTTAGCTACAATTCTTTTTCTTTTTGCCACTTCAGTTGGTGCTTCCCTGACAAGTGAAAATGTTAGAAAGCACATAAGACTGGGGAAATATGCAGCTGGTACACACGATTATGACCGGGCAACACAGCATTATGAAGAAGCATTAAAGAAATCTCCAAGATCAAAGACTATCCTTTTTACTCTTGGCGCACTTTATCAAAAGACCGGAGAATATGACAAATCGGAGAAAATATATAATAAATTTATTGACTTATATCCTCTTGATGCCAACGCGCATCTATGTTTAGGTGATTTATTTCTTGCGCAGAAGAAGCTTGATATCGCGGTAATTGAACTTCAAAAGGCGACCAAACTTGACCGTGATAATTCTTTAGCTTACAGAAATCTCGGTTACGCGCAATTAATTGGCGGCGCGGCTTATTCAGCCGCTAAATCTCTTGAGAAAGCGGTTGATTTAAATACAAATGACGCGTTAATTTATTTTGACCTTGGTGTGGCGTACGATAAACTTGGAAAATCAAAAAAAGCTTTGCGCGCTTTTCGTAAAGGTCTTGCAATTGATAATTCAGTCGCCGGAAGGCAAACTTACACTAAAGTTCTTGAAGATTGTGAAGGCGAAAGGTTGACATCGGCGATTTCTGATTTTAACAATAATAATTTTAAAAAAGCGAAAAAAGAATTTAAAAAGCTGATTTCTGATTTTCCGAATCACGCGCTCTTATATGCTTATCTTGGGCACACTCTTCATTTTAAAGTACCTGCGGAACCGTTCGCGGCGGAAAACGCTTATAGAAAAGCTCTTGTTAACCTAAAATATACAGTTTTGACACCATTGCAATCAGCTTATTTACTTGATAATCTTGGTATGATTAGAATGAATATCGGTGATTATGCCGAAGCAGAAGATCTTTTCAAAAGAGCGGTGGATGAAAATACGGACTATCCGGTCGCTTATTTTAATTATGGATGTATGCTTGCGAGAAGAGGGCTTTACGACACAGCCGCGGTCAGTTTTGCTCAGGCAGTGCGATATGACAAACATTTTGTAAACTACGTTTCTTCTCATGCTGCATTAGATGATTTCAGAAAAACGGCGGCTTTTACAAATTTTCTGAACAGCTGTAAAAATGAAAAATAATCCTCCTTTGGCGGATCTACAACTAATAACTATAATAAATAAGAACCAATGACTAAAATCAAATTTGGAACGGCAGGATGGCGCGCTATTCTTAGCGATGAGTTTACTTTTGACAATGTTAAACGAGTACTTGATGCAATTGTTCTCTACATTAGGCAGGAACGAATTGACAGACCGGTTGTTGTTGGCAGTGACACGCGATTTCTCGCGAAACAGTTTCGTGAGATGACTGCGGAACATCTCGCGAAGAACGGAATTGATGTTTTACTGACTAATCGTGACTGTCCGACGCCTGTTATTTCTTTTGTTATCAGAAACGAAAAACTTGCCGGAGGAATTAATTTTACCGCGAGTCATAATCCTCCGGAATATCAGGGAATAAAATTCTCGCCTTCTGATGGCGCGCTCGCGGGAACTGAAATTACAAAAACGATCGAAGCTATGATTGATCAGCCGGTAAAACCGATTGATAAAAGAGGAACGATTACAGAAATTAATCCGATGGAAGATTATTTAAAATCAATATCGCGATTTTTAGATTTCGAAATAATCGGGAAAGCGAAATTGAAAATCGCTTATGATGCACTTTATGGAACGGGAAGAGGTTATCTTGATGAATTATTGAAGAGAGCCGGTGCGGATGTGACAGTAATTCATAACGAATTAAATCCACTTTTCGGGGGCAGTCGTCCTGAACCGTCTAAAGAAAATCTTGGAGAATTAATTTCTCTTGTAAGAGAAAATGACTTTAATCTTGGCGTTAGCACAGACGGAGATGCAGACAGGTTTGGAATTATCGATTCGAATGGAACTTTTTTTGAAGCCAACAAAGTTCTTTGCCTCGTTGCCTGGCATCAATTCAGAAATAAGAAAAAAACCGGAAGAATTGTTAGAAATGTTGCCACGACAACGTTTCTCGACAGAATTGCCGGTTATTTCGGTGTTGAGCTTGTTGAAGTTCCGGTCGGCTTTAAAAATATCGGACCATATGTCATTGAGGGAAATGTACTCGTCGGCGGTGAAGAAAGCGCCGGACTTACCATCGGGGGACATGTTCCCGATAAAGATGGAATTCTCGCTTGCGCACTTGTCGCGGAACTGATTGCCACTGAAAAGAAAACACTGAAAGAAATTTGGAATGATATCGAACAAGCGGTAGGAACAGGCTGGAATGACAGAGTTGACCTTGAGCTTGATAATGAGAAGAAGGAAGCTATTTTAAATAATCTGGCAGAACATTCCAAAGAAGACTTTCTTGGAAGAAAAGTTTTGAAATTTAATGGAATCGATGGCTATAAATTTACTTTCAGTCCATCTGAATGGGTACTTGTAAGACCTTCCGGCACGGAACCGATTATTCGTTGTTATATGGAAAGCGACACTCCTGAGAACGGTGAAAAATTAAAACAGGATTTGATGGAATTTGTGAATTAACGCAGGCAAAATAGACAATAATGACCGACAAAGTAAAAAAAACTAAAATCGCCATAATCGGCAGCACAGGTTCTATCGGACTTAGCGCGCTTGATGTTGTTCGTGAGCATAAAAGCAGATTTGAAATTGTTGCTCTTGCCGCCGATTCAAATTTTGAAAAGCTTAAGCAGCAGATTGATGAGTTTAAACCTTGTTTCGCAGCTCTTAACGATGAAACGGCAGCGATAAAACTGAAAAATTCAGTTAGTGGTGTTGAAATCCGTGCCGGAAAAGACGGTGTGGCCTCTCTTTGCGAACTTGATGATGTAGATATTGCTCTCGTTTCGGTTGTAGGAATTGCCGGGTTGGAACCTGCTTTAAAAACTTTACGCTCAGGAAAAAGACTTGCGCTTGCGACAAAAGAAGTTCTTGTTGCCGCAGGGCAGTTAATAATTGACGAAGCCAAAAAATATAATGCGGAAATATTGCCGGTTGACAGCGAACATTGTGCGATTTTTCAGTGTATGCAGGCAGCCGGCGCGTTAAAGTATAAAAGTGTTGAACGGTTGATTTTAACTGCATCCGGAGGCCCTTTTTTAGGGAAAAAAGATGATGAGTTAAAAAATATTTTACCGGAGCAGGCACTCGCTCATCCAACATGGAATATGGGAAGTAAAATCTCAATCGATTCAGCTACTTTGATGAATAAAGGTTTGGAAGTTATTGAAGCAAGATGGCTTTTTGATGTTCCGCCGGAACAGATCGACGTAGTTGTTCATCCTCAATCTATAGTTCATTCATTGGTCGACTTTTGTGACGGTGCTGCAATCGCGCAGATGTCGAATCCGGATATGAGAATGCCAATTCTTTACGCATTCACTTTTCCGGAACGAGTGTCATTAAAAATCCCGCCTCTTGATTTGGCAGCAATAGGAAAATTAACATTTTTTAATCCTGACCGTGAAGTATTTCCATGTCTTGACTTGGCTTATACGGCACTGGATGAAGGGGGAATATTACCGGCAGTGCTTAATACTGCAAATGAAATAGCTGTACAAAAGTTTTTAGATGGTGAAATTGGATTTTTAGAAATTCCATCTTATATTGAGAAAAAAATGAAAAAATGTGATAATATAATTAATCCTACATTAGAAGATATAATTTCAGCAGATAAATGGGCGAGGAAGAAGGAATAACGGAATGCCGATGATCCGTGAGGCGGAATGGAATTGCGGATGATTTTCAGTGCATTATTTTGAATTTTTTAATAAAGGTTTGCTAATAACAGTGGATTTGACTTGACAAAAGATAATTCTTACGATATAATGTAAACGTAATAATTAACTCTTTAATAAATTGAGGTCATTTTATGGATAAAATAATGTCAACTCGTGTAGATGAATCTATAACTTTTTTATTAGATCATCTGGCTCAAAAATTACATACTTCTAAAAAAAATGTTGTTGAAACTGCTATTCGTATGTATTCAGAAAAAGTTGATGGCCAAAATAATTCCGACGTTTTTAAAGAAACATGTGGAGCTTGGAAACGCGATGAGACAGCATCGGCTACAATAAAAAAAGTGCGTAAAACATTTAATTCATCTTTTAATCGGTATTATTTATGAGAGCATATATAGATTCAGATGTGCTTATCTGGCATTTGCGTGGTAATATTAAGGCCTCGAAATTTCTTACAAAGTTAAACCAAAATCATCAATATGAATTTTGGATCGGAGCAATGCAACGCGCGAAAATAATCTTTTTCATGCGTGATAATGAGAAAAGCAGCACGCTTAGCTTTTTATCTCATTTTAAAACATCGCCGGTTTCAGAAAAGGTGATTGACAAAGCCGGAGAACTTTATCGTACGTGGAATTTATCTCACGGAATTGATATTAACGATGCAATTCTTGCTGCAACCGTACAGGAAACAGGCGGTATTATTTTTTGTCAAAATATTAAGCATTATCCAATGCCGAATATTTTAGTTCAACGAGCATGGAAATAACAATTTAGTAATTTAACAATTTAACAAATTAAATATATGACTTTACTTTGGTTTGTAATCGTAATAGGAACAATAGTTTTTGTTCATGAATTCGGACATTTTATCGTCGCGAAAATGTGCGGCGTTTATGTTGATACTTTTTCTCTCGGCTTTGGACCGAGAATATTTTGGTTTAAATTCGGAGACACAGAATACAGAATTTCCGCAATCCCGCTCGGCGGATACGTTCGAATGGCAGGGCAGGTCGATGTCCCGGAAGAATATGATAAAGAACTGTCCGAGCGATATAAAGACGTTCCGTCATATCAACGTTATGATAAACAGTCTGTACCGAAACGTATGGCGATAATTGTTGCGGGGCCGCTCATGAATTTATTATTTGCTCTGCCGGTTGCTTTTCTGCTTTTGTTTACGGGAACTAATGAGTCGCTTGATGTTGATGCGACAACGATAGGGAGTATTATTCCCGATTCTCCTGCGCAGATCAGCGGGTTGATTCCCGGAGACAAAGTTCTTGCTATTGAAGGGTATAAAGTAAAAACGTGGAATGATATTGTTAAACAAACAAGAAAAAGGATTGACAAAAAAACTTCAATTACTTATGATAGAAACGGCAGGAAAATAACCGCGGAAATTACACCTGTACTTGATGTCAAAAAAGGATTTATGGGCATCGGTATCTCCGAAATGAAGCGAGCGCAAATCGCGGGAATAGTCTCCAATTCACCGGCATCAAAAAGTACACTTCGGATTGGCGATGTCGTTGATAAAATTATCGGGGTCAGAACTACCGAGCTTTCAAGGGATGAGTTGATAAAGGAGATTAGAAAACATCCTAATCAAAAACTGTTACTGGGAATTAAACGCTTTCCGCCAATTCGTTATGCATCGCAAAGCAACACTTTTACTTCCACAAATGTTTTTATCACAACTAAACGTGCCGGAAAAATTGAACATATATCGATTATTCCTCATTCCGGTATTATATTTTGTGAAGAAAGCGCACCGACGAATTTTCTTGTTAAAACAGGGGATGAAATTCTATTGATTAATGGACGAAAAATCGACCCCGAAAAATTGTTTGAATATATCTCTAGTTTGCCTAAAGGAAAAGCTGTGCTTACTGTTGAAAGAACAGAAGGCAGAGTTACAAAATCAAAAAAATCAATTAATATAACGGTGAATATAGTAGATATCGGACAATTAGGCGTCAGTTTTATTGCCGCACAACAACGGATTTTGTACCATCCGATTAACGCGATCCACGAAGCGCCGAAACGCGCCATGGAAAAAGTTGATGAAACCGTTCAAGTTTTGAGTTTACTTTTTCAAAGAAAAATCGGCTTGAAATCCCTTGCCGGACCGGTTGGAATTGCAAGAATGACCGGCGCGGCCGCCCGCTCGGGTTTTGATGTTTTACTTAACATTGTGCTTTTGATTACCGTTAATCTCGGTATTATCAATCTTCTTCCTCTGCCTGTTCTTGATGGTGGTCATCTTGTTTTACTTGCCGCGGAAGGGATTTATAGAAAGCCGTTATCGTTGAAATTTGTTTTATGGTATCAGAAAATCGGTTTCTTCCTGCTGATCGCGCTTATGGGTTATGTTATTTATAATGATACGCTGAGATGGATTATTGATAGTGATAAAATAGGATTAATGATAGGAAAACTTACTCAATTACTCGGAATGTAAGTTGAAATAACGAATAAAAACTTCTTTAATAAAATGGCTAAAAAAAAACAATCTTTCGAAGATTCATTGGCGCAACTCGAAAATGTGGTTGGCAAAATGGAAGGTGGAGATATTCCTCTTGATGAATGTATTGACCTTTATGAGAAAGGAGTAAAACTCGCCGGATTTTGTGCTAAAGAGCTTGATGCGGCTGAAAAACGAATTGAAAAACTCCACAAAAAAAATGAAGGGGAATTTGAAACTACTCCTTTCGATGAGGATGACACGTCTAAAGGCGGAAAAACTGACAACGTTGGATCTGATGTTCCGTTTTAATGCGGATGACGAAAAATGAAAAAAATTTTCCTTGACAATATCACCTTGCCTGAACAGCTCAGGCAGTTGAATGAAAAAAACTTGCCGACTGTTTGTAATGAGTTGAGACAATTCATTATTGATCACGTCGCGCAGACAGGCGGACATTTCGCTTCTAATCTCGGATCGGTTGAATTAACAGTTGCGTTGCACTATGTTTTCAACACGCCTGAAGATGAAATTGTCTGGGATACCGGTCATCAGGCGTATCCACATAAAATTCTCACAGGCAGAAAAGGTAAGTTCGATACTATTAGAAAATATAAAGGCTTGTCGGGTTTCCCTTCACCGGAAGAAAGCCCTTACGATACATATTACGTCGGACACGCAGGAACATCGATTTCCGTTGCGCTTGGACTTGCAAAAGCGCGCGATCTCAAGAATAAAAACAATCACATTACTGCCGTAATTGGTGATGGTGCGCTGACAAGCGGACTGGCGTTTGAAGGTTTAAACAATTCACACAATGCGAAAAGATTTATTGTAATATTAAATGACAATGAAGTTTCCATTTCAAAAACAATGGGTGCTTTTGCGAAGCATTTCAGTAAAATTGTCGCAAACCCGAAATTCAGGAATTTTAAACAGAAAACAGGAAGAGTTATTGCCAAAATACCAATTGTAGGAAATGCCATTACAAGAATTATTCTTCGACTGCAAGGTGGAATTAAACATATTCTTGCGCCGCAAAATGTCTTTGAAAATCTCGGATTTCATTATATTGGCCCGATTGACGGACATAATGTTAAAGAGCTTGTTGAAATTTTAAGAATGTGTAAAACCGAAACTGAAATGCCGGTTTTGCTGCACGTTATGACAAAAAAAGGTTATGGATTTAAACCCGCTGAATCCGATCCGGAATCTTATCACGGCGTAACACCTTTCGATAAAACTGTTGGATTGTCAAACGGGGAAAAATCTGCCCCGACTTATACAGAAACTTTTTCAGAAATTATTTGTAACGCTGCAGATGAAAATAAAAAAATCGTAGTTATTTCCGCGGCAATGTGTAGCGGTACCGGTATGACTAAATTCGCAAAAGAAAATCCTAAACGTTTTGTTGATGTGGGTATCGCAGAACAACACGCGGTAACCTTCGCCGGCGGACTCGCCGCTCGTGGAATGATTCCGGTTGTTACCATTTATTCAACTTTCCTCCAACGCGCTTATGACGAAATTGAACATGATGTCTGTCTGCCGAATCTCCCGGTTATTTTTGCTGTTGATCGCGCGGGCTTAGTTGGTGGAGACGGGAAAACGCATCACGGAGTTTTTGATATTTCTTATCTGCGTCATTTGCCGAATATGAAAATATTTATGCCGCGAGATAAAATTGCGATGGAAAAAGTTCTGGCGTTCGCAATAGAAAATAAATCGCCTTGCGCGATAAGATACCCCCGCGGAGAAGTTTTACAATCAACTTGTAACCTTCCGGACTTTGCGGAAGAAAAAATAACTTCCTGGGAAATCCTTAAATCAGGCGATGATATTATTCTTATCGCAATCGGACAAATGGTTTCCAGAGCATTTAAAACCGCGGAAATTCTTGAGAAAAATGGAATTAACGCGACCGTGATTGACGCTTGTGCAATCCAGCCGCTTGATGAAAAAACGCTGCTTTTTGTTGCAGAAAAATGCAAAAAAATCGTTACGCTTGAAGATCATATTCTTGCCGGCGGTTTTGGAGCGGCAATTGTGGAAAAATTATCCGATGAGAATATCAATTGCAAAATTGTCAGAATCGGCATAGAAGGTAAATTTATCGAACATGGCTCTATCAATGAATTATATTCTGAACTCGGATGGCAGCCCGAGCGACTCGCGGAAAAGATAATTGAAGAAATGAAAATCACCAAATCATAAAATCATATTAATCAATCAATAATAAATGCAAAGAGATTATTCAAAGAAAATAGTTGAGCATATTTCTAACTTTGACAGAAAGCAACTTGAATCTCTTATTCGTAAGTCTGTTACAAATGAGTTGTCTCTTAATTTAATTTTGAATTCAATGTTGGAAGCAATTATTGCTGTTGATAAAAGCGGCAGAGTTTTCTTTGCAAATGCGGGAGTGTATGACCTTACAGGAATTAATGGTAAAGAATTGATAGATAAAATATTAATTGATAATATTCGTGACGCGGCGCTAAAAGAAATTTTACAAAAAACCGACCGGAAAAGCTTTTACACATTCGAAGTTAAAGTTAAGTATCCGCGATTATTGTCGCTTGTGGTTCAGACAATCCCAATACAAAAGGAAATCGTTCAATCTTCAGGAAAAGGAGACCTGGCGTGCCTTATCGTTATTCGTGACGCGACTTATGAACGTACTCAAAATACTTCTAAAGCGAGAGAAACACGCCTCGAAACTATGCGCCTTCTGACCGCAGGCGTTGCTCACGAAATCGGAAATCCTCTTGGGGCGATAATTCTTCATACTCAGCTTATGGACAGAATTTTCAAAAAAATGGCTGACAGTCCGGAAATAGCGGAACTAAAACAAATTAATCATGTTATTAATGAGGAAAGCGCGCGATTGAAACGTATTGTCGCGGATTTTCTTAATGCTGTCCGCCCGTTGGCAACGAAATTTGAAGTTGCAGACATCACAAATGTTTTAGATGAGACTTTTCAGCTTTTAAATGAAGAGCTTAAAGATAAAAACATCACCCTCATAAAAGATTTTTCAGCCGTTCCGGAAACTATGTTTGACGCCGATCAAATGAGAAGCGTTATCATTAATATTGTTCGTAATGCTGTTGATGCAATGTGTTCCGGCGGAGAACTTATAGTTTCCCTCAACAATAGAGGAAATTGGATTGAAATTATTTTCTCTGATACCGGTGAGGGAATGGATGAAAATCAACTAAAAAGAATTTTTGATCCGTTCTTTACCACAAAAACTAATGGATCGGGCTTAGGATTACTAATCGTTCAAAGAATTATTAATTCGCATAACGGAATCGTTAAAGTTGACAGTTCACCGGGCGAGGGAACAACAATTACAATCGAGCTGCCTGTCCGAAGTGCTCGTGGTAAGAAATCACTCCCACTTCCAAAATGATATGAAAAAAAATATTTTGATTATTGATGATGAAACTAATGCAAGGGCGGGACTTAAACGTGTACTCGAACATCTCGACTGCAACGTTGTTGAAGCCGCTTCGGGCAGTGACGGTATTGATGCCTTCAGAAAAAATAAAATTGACCTCGTTATTAGTGATTTGAGAATGCCGGGCGCGGATGGCATGTCGGTTCTTGAAGCCCTTCAAAAAGAAGCACCGGAGACTCCTGTTGTCTTGATTACAGCGTATGGTTCGGGCGAGGCCGCAAAAAAAGCGCTCGCAAAAGGTGCTTACGATTTCATAAGTAAACCGTTTGATATTGATACTATCGAATTAGTTGTGCAGCGGGCTTTAAAATTACTTGACCTCAAATCAGAAAATGAATCTCTGAAATCTATTGTTGGTGAAAAAAAAGCTCTAAGTTTAATAGTTGGAAATTCTCCGCCGGTTAAACAATTATTTCAGATTATTAAACAGGTCGCGCCGACAAAATCAAATGTACTTATTGAAGGCGAAAGCGGTACCGGAAAAGAACTTATTGCGAATGCCATACATAATCTCAGTCCGCGACATAACAAACCTTTTATACCGGTACATTGCGCGAGTTTTCAGGAAAATCTTCTCGAAAGCGAATTGTTCGGACATGAAAAAGGAGCTTTTACAGGTGCCATTGCCAGACGGCTCGGGAGATTTGAACTTGCGGATAAAGGAACACTTTTCCTCGATGAAGTCAGTACTATTCCACTCTCAATTCAAGTTAAATTATTGCGTGTATTGCAGGAAAGAGTTTTTGAACGTGTTGGCGGAACAGAAACTATTGAGACAAATGTACGAATTGTTGCGGCAACGAACACGTCTCTTGAAAAATTGATTGAAGAAGGAAAATTCAGAGAAGATTTATATTATCGGCTTAATGTCGTGAGTTTAAAAGTCCCGCCACTGCGTGCTCGGCCTGAAGACATTAAACTTCTAATAAAACATTTTCTTGAAAAATTTAACCGCGAAACCGGAAAAAATATTATCGTCTCACCTTTCGCGGAAGAAATATTAGAATCTTATGCCTGGCCAGGGAATGTTCGTGAACTGCAAAATACTATAGAATCACTTGTAGTGCTGTGTCAGGGACACGAAATCACTCCCCGAGACTTACCGCAGCATATTCTTGGTGCCACTAACAAGAAAACGATTAAAACTACAGATGAAGAATTTCCGGATTTTGACAACATGACATTACCGGAAATCGAAAAATGGATGATTCTAAGAAAACTTGAAAAAGTGAAAACAAAATCAGATGTCGCAAAACAACTCGGCATTAGCAGAAGAAATTTATACAGAAGATTAAATGAATACGGCGTAATGTAACCACAAAAAGATTAAACAATTATGCCCGAAAAACAAAATAGATTTTCTTCTCTGCTGAGTTCTCTTAAACAAAAACTCTCTTCTCAAAATTACTCGATACACGAAAAAGCTCTCGGTACCGCACTCGGTATTGCAGTCGGTTTGCTGCCCGTATCGCCGTTGCAGCTTGTTCTGCTTGCCGGGATAATGCCGTTTGTAAAATGTTACCGCGCGATAGCATTTATCACGGTTTGGATTGCGAATCCGATTACTTATGTTTTCATCTATGCGGGCGAATTCGCAATCGGAAGTATTTTTGTTAAGTCGGCGAGGAGTGTTGATATCGACTTTACACACTTAACTATTCGCTCATTAAAAAAACTTGCTGTGGATAACGGACCCGGAATTATTTTCGCTATACTGATCGGAGGTGTGATTTTAAGTGCTGTTTCTGGTATAATTACTTATCTTGTTACAAGAATTTTTTTGGAAAAAAAGAAGACACAAATTTCACGGAGCAGCACAAATTAGCATATGATGACAAAATCCGGAAATTCAATTGCGATTTGGAAAATCACAATTTACTCCGAGCGACAATAAACAAAAAATTAGCAAAGCGATTATGGAAACTGTTTCTATTATGATGCCCGCTCATAACGAGGGGCCAAGAATTTATGAAAATATCAGACGCGTCAACTCACTGGCGCGTGACTGGCTTCAATGTGATTGGAGAAATATTGTTTCCTCCTTTGAAATTATTGTCATTGATGATGGCAGCTCAGATGACACCTGGCAGCAAATCCAAAATGCTGAAAAAGAAATGTTTGAAGTTAAGGGAATTCAACTCGAAAAAAATTCCGGTAAAGGGTTGGCTCTTCGTCACGGATATAAAAGTTGCAAAGGCTCATGGATATTTTTTATTGATTCTGATCTCGATATCGCCCCCGAATACATGGTTGAAATGACGAAAGTCATGACCGGAAAAAATGTTGACGCGGTAATGGGGAGTAAACAGCTCCACGAAGTTAAAACAAGTTATCCATGGTATCGCCGACTCATAAGCGCAACTTATACAACTTTTGTTCATCTGCTGATTCCGCTCCCTGTTAAAGACACGCAAACAGGATTTAAACTTTTCAAAAAGGAAGTTCTTGACGCGGTTATTCCGAGAATGCTTGTAAGAAGATACGCGCTTGATATTGAAATTTTATCAATTGCATACAGACTCGGTTTTAAATTTACGCAGTATCCAGTTGAAGTTTCTTTTTCTGATAAGAAGGGGAGCGTTACTGTCGGGAATATTTATAATATGATGGTTGATACCCTTGCAGTTTTTTACCGGCTGAGAATTATTAAATATTACGATTCGTGGAGACCTAAAGATTATTCTTACCAACCGATGATTTCTATCGTTATTGCTGTTAAAAATGATAACCCATATTTGCAGCAAAGTGTTCGCGAATCGCTTAAGCAAAAATATGAAAAGTTTGAAATTATTGTTTTGCCGGACGAAAATATAAATACTTTGCCGCCGGAAGTTACGGTCATCCCTACCGGAAATGAATTGCCGGCTATTAAAAGAAATATGGGCGTTGAAGCCGCTAAAGGAGAAATTGTCGCTTTCCT
Source organism: Chlamydiota bacterium (assembly GCA_003648225.1). GTDB lineage: Bacteria > Auribacterota > UBA3054 > UBA3054 > B51-G9 > B51-G9. Next base: position 4,425 of record QMOL01000017.1, on the reverse strand, counting down.
CGATGATGATTCTTATCCGGCTGCAAATTGGCTGAACGAACTCGCAGCAAATTTCGATGATGATGAAGTCGGTGCTGCAGGCGGACCTGCAACAACACCCTCTGAAGATAATCTATGGCAGCAGGTTAGCGGTGCGGTTTATTCTTCTTTTGCCGCAAGCGGATCTTACAGATACAGATACATTCACGACCGCAGGCGCGAAGTTGATGATTATCCGACGTGTAATCTTGCGGTAAGAAAATCCGTATTTAATGATGCTAAAGGATTTCAAACGAATTACTGGCCCGGAGAAGACACGGAACTTTGCCTGACAATTACGAAAAAACTCGGCAAAAAAATTATTTATGATCCGCTTATTCATGCTTATCATCACCGCCGTAATTTTTGGAATGGCCATTTTAAGCAGGTAACGCAATACGCGTTGCACCGGGGTTTTTTTGTCAAGAAATTTCCTGAAACGTCGAGGAAACTCGCGTATTTTATGCCGACAATTCTAACGGTCGGTATTCTAACCGGTTGGACAACTTACTTCTGGTATAAACCTTTGTTTTTTGTCTATCTTGCCGTGATGGGTATTTATTTAACCATTGTCGCTTTAGCGGCATTGCTTGCATCACCAAAACTTATCTTGCATACGATAATGGGAACCGTTCTCACGCACATAGCTTACGGCTTTTATTTTATGATAGGGCTTTTTTCATCTAAATTGAGGAAAGAAGAAGAATATCACGAAAAACTTAAGAAAATGGATTGATGGAGGGACGCGGCACCACATCCAAAATAACGACAGAGAAATAACACTAATAGAATTTTCTACCGCGAAACATCTCTGAGCGCAGCGAAGTGAGTTTGAAAATTCAACTAATATTAATTGATAAAAACATACAAAATATAAAACTAATTATGAATAACGAAATTAAAAAAAATCAAAACCTGCCGCTCGATGCGAAAGAACATATCGCGGAACCGGAAAACTCAATTCCACCCACAAATATTAATGTCCTGCCCGATACTTTAAAAAATGCGGCTAAGCGGGCGGGATGGAATGACCTTATGCCGGTACAGGCAAAAGCTATACCTTATATTCTCGCTCGAAGAGACCTTATGGTTCAGTCACACACCGGCAGCGGAAAAACAGGAGCTTTTGTCTTGCCGCTTCTTGAAATTATTGAGCCGGACAAAAAAACCTGCCAGGCTTTAATTCTTGTGCCGACTCGAGAACTCGCATCACAGGTTTCCAGAGAAGCGGAACTCCTTGCCGGCGATGCCGGTGTGAAAACAGTTGCAGTTTACGGAGGAACAGGATACGAAAGCCAAATTAAAGCATTCAAAAACGGCGCCCATATTGTTGTGGGAACCCCGGGCAGAGTTCTTGACCATCTGATGAAAAAATATCTCCTCCTTGATGATTTGAAAATAATCATTATGGATGAAGCGGATAGAATGCTCTCTATGGGCTTTTATCAGGATATGAAACGCGTCCAGTTTTATTTACCGCGTAAAAGAATTAACGCTTATATGTTCTCAGCTACTTTTCCGCCAAGAGTTATGTCTCTCGCAGGCGAATTCCTCGAACAGCCGGATGTATTGAGTTTAAGTCGCGACCATGTTCATGTTACCGCGATTGAACATGAATTTTACAATGTTCCCGCGGTAACCAAAGATCGTTCATTAATAAAAATAATTGAGCTTGAAAATCCTGATTCAGCAATTATTTTCTGTAACAGAAAATCCGAAGTTAATTATGTTAATATCGTTCTGAAAAGATACGGTTACGATTCCGATGAATTAAGCTCAGACCTGTCTCAATCCAGAAGAGAAAAAGTCCTCGCGAAAATTAGAAAAGGTAATCTGAAATTCCTCGTCGCGACAGACGTCGCGGCAAGAGGGATCGATTTGCCAAACCTTTCTCACGTATTTCAATACGCTCCCCCTGAAGATGTAGAAATTTATATCCATCGGGCCGGGCGAACGGGAAGAGCCGGTGCGAGCGGAAAAGCGATTCTTTTGATTGCCGGAACGGAAAAATTCAAACTTGATGAAATAGGTAAAAATTACAATATCGATTTTCTTGAACAGGAATTGCCTACTGAGGAAGATGTTCAGAAAATCGTTGGCGAAAGAACTGTTGCCCTGCTCGAAGCAAAACTTCGCGGGCTTGACAGAATGCGTGTTGAACGGATGCAAAGATTTATCCCTCTCGCAAAACAACTTTCCGAAAGCGTTGATGAGTTATCAGTTGTTGCGATGCTGCTTGATGAATACTATCAGGAAATTCTTCATGCGCCTATTCCGCCGGTAGAAGAAAAGACCAATGGTTCTGAAAAATCAAAAAAATCAGGAAAACCGTACAAAAGACCGAGGAAAAATCCTCGGCACTAAAGGAGAAAGCTTAAACCACATAAGAATAAATTAATATAGTAAACTATTCAATTTGTTAAAATTTCTTCTGGAGGGTCAGCGTCCTCGATGACCTAATTTTTTATTTAATTTTTCATAATAAATGAAAAAAGTTTCACAGCAACATATCTATTTAATATGGATTCTTGTTACCGTTTTTTCTGCCAGCGCGGCGGTTTTAGTTCGATTATGCTCAATCCCCGCTGTCAGTATAGGCTTTTGGCGCGCGTTCGGCGCTGCAGTTATTCTCCTCCCTTTCTGGTTTAGGGCGTGGCTTAAAGAAGGAAAACCATCAATCTTTAATCTCGGCGCTGTTCTCGCCGGAGTTGCTTTCGGCTTGCACTTCTCAACATGGTGTTGGGCAATTCAACATACTACTTTGGCAAATGCGGCACTGTTTGTTGCTCTTATGCCGCTTATTGTTCCTTTTATAGCTCATCTGTTGATTAAAGAAAAATTAAATAAGCAGGAATTTATAGGCGTAGTTCTGTCCGTTATGGGGGCCGGTTGGCTGCTCTCGCGGCAGTTTATGAACGAGCCCGGAGAAATGGGCGGATCTATTGTCGCATTTTTATCAGCAGTCTGCTGCGGTGTGTATTTTGTTATCGGTAGAAAATACAGAGGAAAACAGCACGTAATTCTTTTCAGCGGACAAGTTTATATTGTCGCTGCAATAGTCCAGGGCGCAATAGCATATATTTTTTTCGACGGTATATTTGTTGGAGATACCCGCAGTGTACTTTCACTTATCGGACTCATTATTTTTCCGACAATTGGAGGTCACACGCTTGCAATTTATCTTTTGCGGCATGCAAAAACGCAGATGGTTTCTTTTTCTGTTCCCGCGCAGTTTGTTTTGGTTACTATTGTTGCCGCAGTGCTGTTTGGTGAAATACCACACGTCTGGTTTTACCCCGGCGCTGCATTAATTGTTGCGGGAACATTGATTGCGATTATGAATTCAAACAATGAACAAGAAGAAAAAAATATTGAGCAGCCCGAGTAATACGGTTAGCCCGTTTGGTCTGTTTAGTCCGTCCAAAATATATAATCCATTTACAAAAAGACTCCATATCATTATAATATTCTAATACTATTTATGATTAATAATACTAAAAATTGATATGACCGAAACTGTAAAACAATGGCTCAATAGTCTTGATTCTAAACAAATTTCCGCGAAAGAAAGCGTGGAACTCGCGTTGAAACGAGTCGAAGCGACCGATGATAAAATCGATGCTCTGCTGAATATACGACCCGAACAGGCACTCGTGCAAGCTGAAGAAATCGATAATAAAAGAGCTGCAGGCAAACCTCTCGGCCCGCTTGCCGGTTTACCTATTGCCGTAAAGGATTTGCTTTGCGAAAAAAATATCGAATGCACATGCGCGTCGAAAATTCTTAAAGGATATTTTCCGCCTTACAATGCTACTGTTATTGAAAAATTAAAAAATGCCGGAGCGATTATTGTCGGACGACTTAATATGGACGAGTTTGCTATGGGTTCGTCAACAGAAAATTCCGCTTTTAAACAAACTAAAAATCCTTGGGATATTGAAAGAATTCCGGGTGGGTCAAGCGGCGGCTCGGCAGCTTCAGTTGCCGCCCGGCAGTTTCCCCTGACTATCGGTACCGATACAGGCGGATCAATTCGTCAGCCGGCGGCTTTATGCGGCGTTACCGGGTTAAAACCAACTTACGGCAGAGTCTCACGTTACGGTCTCGTTGCTTACGCGTCATCACTCGACCAAATAGGTCCGCTGACTCTGAACACTGAAGACGCGGCAATCGCGATGAATGTCATTGCCGGCCACGACCCCAAAGATTCTACTTCAGCGGATATTCCTGTTCCTGATTACACAGCGAATTTGGAAGAAAAAATTAACGGAATGAAAATCGGCGTTCCAAAAGAATATTTTCAAACCGGAATTGACGCGGAAGTTAATTCAGCTGTTAAAACAGCTCTCGATAAATTACAAAACCTCGGCGCGGAAATTATTGAAATTTCTTTGCCGCATACCGATT
>QMOL01000016.1 GCA_003648225.1 Chlamydiota bacterium | reverse complement strand
TGGATAAAAGTATGAAGCAGTAACTTTTCCTAATGACTCTCTTTCTAATTCTACTGCTCCGGCTTTTTCCGCGTCATTTGAGTTGTCGGTAATCCAAACGTTCATACTGCCAATTCCGCGATTCTGCCAGGCATAGTATGGGATAGCTGTGAATTCTATTTCTTTATCACCACCTTGAACGAAAGCGTGGGCTTTCCCCGTAAGAGCGGTAATTTTTCCAAATTTTTCCTTTTTTTCTATTGGTTTCAACTCTGTTTTTTCCGGAATATAAATAAGCTGAGTTTTAACTTTGTTATCAATTTCTTCCGCGCAATAAATTATTGGTCCGCGTTCAAACGCGACTTTATTTTTATTATATTTTATTTTAGGATTTGATTTTATTTTTTTTATTGCCATCGGAATATCAAGTTGAACTATATCCCCTGTTTTCCAATCCCGCTTAATAACTGCAAACCCGTTCTTTATTTCAAAATTTATTTTCTTGCCGTTCAAAATTATTGACGGCTGCCGCGTTTGACTGCTTGCCGAAACATATAGATCACCGGGAACAGGTTTATTTTGCGACCACCCCGGAATTCTTAAATGTAAAGAGAAGTTCGTCTTTTTCTCAGGATTTATTGAAAGTTTTATTTTGCCGTCCCATGGATATTCAGTTATTTGTTTTATTCCAATTTTTGCTTCCGGGAGCTGGATTTCAGCTTTGCTTTGACCATAAAGACAAACATACAAATTATCATCATTGTATGCGTACATATATCCCGATAATTGCGCCATAGTCCTAAGAATATTTACCGGACAGCAAGCGCAGCCGAACCATTCCGATCTTTCTTTTTTTCCATGGTTGAAAATATATTTTCCATCAGCTTCCAAAGGATTAGTGTAAAAGAATTTGTTGCCTTCGATATTTATTCCGGCAAGAAAGCCGTTAAATAAAACACGTTCAAAAACGTCGAAATATTTTGCGTTACCATGAAGCAAAAACATTCTGTGATTAAAAAACATGTTTCCAATAGCTGCACACGTTTCATTATAAACTTTCAGATTTGGAAGGTCGTAATCATCGCCAAAACTTTCAGTTTTTGTGTTAACACCGATTCCGCCTGTTAATGACATTTTTTTATTTACCATATTCTCCCAAATAGTATCAATGGCTTTTATGTAAGATCTTTCACCGGTAAGTGCCGCAATATCAGCCATAGCACTGTACATATAAACCGCACGAACGGCATGTCCAACCGGTTCTGTCTGCTCAATTACAGGTTTGTGTTGTTGAGCATATTGAGCGTCCATGGTTCCGCTGCCTTCAAATTTTATATTAACGCCACGAATATCGAGAAATTTTTTTGCCATATTAAGAAAAAGTTTATCGCCTGTTACCCGATAAAGTTTTACGAGTCCGATTTCTATTTCCTGATGTCCTGGAGCTTGATTAATGCCGTCTTTGCCAAAGAAAACTTTGTTGACGTGTTTCGCACTTTTAATGGCAACGTCAAGCAGTTTTCGTTTACCGGTAGCACGAAAATAAGCCACAGCAGCTTCGTAAAGATGACCTATATTATAAAGTTCGTGACTGTGAAGGACAAAATCATATCTGCCTTTTCCCATTCCGCCGTCGTTAATTCCTAAAATATGCGCAACATAAAGATAGCCGTCTTTTGTTTGAGCGCCTTCAATAATTTCAATAATGTCATCAAGCTTCTTTTCTAAATTTGTATCGGCACAAGTTTGTAATGAGTAAGCGGCACCTTCGATCACTTTATATAAATCAGAAGTATGAAAACGATGCGGCTCAACTTTAGGAACATTTTGCAGCCCTAAATTTTTGCATCGAGCGGCATCAAGATATCTAACTGCCGGCTCAGTTTTTTTTAGAGCAAAGGGAATTGTGGTTACTCGATTGGTTTCTATTCTGGGCTTCCAGAATTCATCGGTAAACCGGACTTCAGTAAACGAAACTGGTTTGATAGGATAATCCATATTTTCTTTTTGAGCGTAAGTCCCCGACACAAAAGCCGAAGATATTATGATTAAAAATTTAATTTTAATTCGACAAAATTTGCCGTTATTTTTTTTTTGATTCTGCATCAGTTAGGATTTTTGTGTACCAGAATGCTGTCGCACTTCACATCGGTTGGAAATCACGCATATCGTGAGGCATCTTCCGCAACAATTGTGTTTGTGATTCCGGAAATATTGTCGTGCGTCCAGCAGTCCATATTAAACTCGTTAGTATCCCAGGTAGAAATCATTTCTGTATGTGAATTTTCGATAGCGGGTAAATTATCGACGTTTCTCATATTTTTTAAGAACCAGGAAACATCTCTAACTTCTGCAAAAGCCGAAATGGACATTATGGACATTATTGAGAGAATGGATTTGAAATTCATTGGATTGTTGGATTCTCGGGTTATATATTCACTTTATCATTGAGGATTTCTGCTTTAAAAGTGCGCCTGTGGCGTATTGATTATTGATTATTTATTATGAGTAATACCCCGCGTATTTCTCCATTGCATCCATTGTGGCTTTCACATTCTCAATTGGAGTTCCCGGGTAGAGTCCAAAGACCATAGTGAGCCCTCCTTCTTTCGAGCCGAGTTTTTCTACTTCTTCACGGATGAGATTATCGATTTCTTCAGGCGAACCGTAAGCTGTTATTTTTTGTCTGTCAATGTCAAGATCAACACAAACTTTACCAGCGAATTTTTCTTTTATCCAGTCAATACCGTTCACCAAATCCTGTAAGTTTATAATTTGTACTCCGCCTTCAATTATGTCATCAAGCAGATCGCGAATATCACCATCGGAGTGCATGTGCACAAGCATTCCTTTTTCGCGCGCGGGTCTCATTATTCTTTGATAAACCGGCTTAATATATTTTCTGAAATGGTCAGGGGAAAGCATAGGACCGACCTGCATTCCCAAGTCTTCGGGATAAGAAATAATGTCCGGTCCGATTTCAACCCATCTTTTGATAATTTCGATATTGAAGTCAGAAACCATTTGGATGAGTTTTTTGAGTCGCGGTTCGTCATCAGCCATATCCATAATTAAATTAACGTAGCCTCGAATGTCCTGCAAGCGGAGGAAAGTATGCCCGTGCGGCAATCCCGCGCCGTAAGTGAGCATATCATTTTTATTGTTTTCTTCAACTTTTTTTTTGAGGTCGTTCCAATTAATTGGAAACATACCGTTGGATTTTTCCGGATCGGGTGCTTTATAATTTTCAAAATCGTCCCATAAGGCGAGAGGATGTTGGTGAACGGAACCTGTGATACCGTTATCGGACGTTTCCCAGACGCAGCCCCAAAAGTCTATGTAAGGCTCATTTTTGCGTTGGTCAAGACCATATTCCGGAATAAATTTCCCTTTCGGGCGCTCGTAATTAGGAAAAAGAAATTTGTGGGATTCCATTAAATCTTTGAGAGCTTCTTGGTCGTAATGATGCCAACAGGCGGAATTAATCGCAAAAAACATCGGAATAAAGTTCGGTGACTCAAAGCGCACAGCTTTAAGATAATTTTCTCTGCTGAAAACATTCATATTTTTTTGCTTTGCAAATAACAGAAAGAGCTCAATTTCGGCGACTATTTCCGGTATGCCACGAACACGGCTTGGAAGGCGTAGGCGTATATGTATTATACGTCAAGTCTTTTATAACGTAGTTCGTGGCGTGCCGGGGATAGCCCTTGTGGCTAAATCTTTCTAATTATTAACAGAATATTAAATATTTATTAACTGATTAACCAGTTTGTAAGATTTAGTCGCCGGAAATGGGTAACAACTCAGCTATTTTCTCATCTTAAAATAATAAATAACAAATGATAAATAGCAAATAATGAATAAGCAAGGTTCCGGTACGCCTGTGCCTGTTAAAACAACTTGCGCATTGCCCCCACTGCCACTTAATGTAATAGTTTGTGAAAAATCGCCGTCAGATGACGGATTAAATGTTACATTAATAGCATCGGAAGTTGCAGCGGTAGCATAGTATGAATTTGCAAGACTGAATGGCGCGGAAATTCCGTTTATAGATCCTGAAACGACCCCGGCTCCCATATTCACAATTTCGAGTGGAAAAGTTGCCGGAATCCCAACAGCGACCTCACCGAAATCAACTTTATCCGCAACACTGATTTGAGCTTCCGGCGCGAATATTTCTTCGCTGTAAAAACCGGAAAGGTGCCATCCCGCACTGCCGCTGGTTGATATAACAATTGTTGCTTTGCCGTTATTATCAGCCACATAGCCGTATCGAACAATAATACCTGTTCCTATTCCATAAGTGTCCTGGTTAACATTTGTTATTGTCCCACCCGATGTACTTGAGAAATAGACTTCTCTGTTAGCATTTTCCCAACCATAAGAATATATTGAAATTACATTTGATGAATAAGGAGTAAGACCTGACAATTTTAATGCTGCTGTTCCTCCGGGAGCATTAAAGTAGCCGAAATATTCCATAAGAGTTTTTGTACCGGTATCAGTAACAAGATTTGTAACATTTTCACCTCCGTGGAAAAGTACTGTTCCGTTAGCACTCATTAATTCCCATCCATTTGATTGTAATATAGCAGAACCATTAACGTGTCCGCCGAAATTAGTTCCGGTACCGATAAAATCAACACCGTTAATAGTTACTGATTCGCCGTTAATATTTACTGCATGAGTTGTTTTCGCGGGGTCCATCGGCAGCATATCTGAATCATTTAACCAATTTGTTACTGATATAGAATTTTCGACTTTAGTTATCTTAAGATTATCGAATAAGCTTATGTTCGTAGATATACTGCTATTATTAAACAAAGAGATAAAATTATTATCAAAGCCGCCGACATTATTATAAACATAACCCAGATTAGGTGAAGTGACTGTAATCATGGGGATACCATTAACAAAGGCAGAATATTTCACAGAGTCATGATCAAAACCTTCAGTTGAAGCGGTTAAAATTATATGAAGTTTTTCATCGGTGGGTACACCGGTGCCGCTACCTACAAGAGTTTCTCCGTCAAACGCCATAAACGCGCCATTGCCAAAAAATCCAAGACTTGCTCCTGATGAGCTTACAGGTTTCATCGCGTTTTGCGCATTTGATTTACCGAAAGTCAAAGCTATCCAGTCATTTGTTTTGTCAAGTGCGTGCGGTACAACGTCAAATTCGATTTTAAAATTGCCGAAGTCAGCAAAACTGTAATTCGGTGTTACGCCGCTGGATAAACCAAGCAGCAATTCGCCCGGATTAGCACATTCGCTGCCAACCTTTGATTTGCCAATCATTGTATAATTGAGCGGGATTATTGTGCCGAATTGCCTTCCTGCTCGATAGAAGCCGTTATTTACATCGCCGCTGCCTGTCGTGTTAAATGTATCATAAAAATAGAACGAAGAATTAGTACTTCGAGTTCCGGTAAAAGTAAACATTGTTTTATCGGACCACTCGCTCCATTTATCTCTTTTGTTTTTGTAACGTACGCGCCAATAATTTGTAAGAGAAATTTTCGGGCTTGGCGGTTCAACTGAAGTAAGATTGGTTAGCAAAATTCCGCTATCCCATTTTACATAAGAAAAATTAGTGTTGTTATTCAGCTGCCATTCAACAGCTTCCATCGGCCAGTTATACTGATCATTATAAGCAGAAGCTTGAAGAACAACCGGGAACGAAGCAACAGCCGCATCGGCCGCCGGGGAAATATTTGTCGGTTTGTCGGGACCTGTAGATGCTGTCGCGAAGCCCATGGCTGAACTTCCAAAATCGCCCCAGTCATTTGTAATAAAGGCTTTTACCCAGTAATAATAATCAACCTCAACCGTTGCCGAAGTATCTTCATAAAAATTAGTTGTCAATTCCGGTGAATTTATCGAAGCCGTACTACTGTCATTTGTAGTATTTCTCCAAACTTGATATTTATTAACTATTTCAACATTATCCCAACTTACAGCTATTTTATCCGGATAATCGCCTTGAGTGGCGGTCGGATCAATTGTCGGCGTTTCCTTACTTCCGACACGAATATAATCAATTTCAAATTGTTTTCCGATAGAGCCATCGTTAACATACGGATCGATTCTGATTAATTGTAAATCACTATTCCAATCAGCATGTGTGGACATATTATACCGGTAAATATGAAATTTCCCATCTGCTGGGACTAATGCTGCCGGTATTGCCGCGTGCCGAGAACCCGACATTCCCGGATTATCAGATGTACCAAAGAATATTTCCATTTCACTTGTAAAAGATGCGGTTTGTTTAATTCTGAATTCAAGAAATGGAGCTTTTGATAACACAGGTGCAGGTAAAGATTGTGCGTCCGACTTATAAAAATACGGATCTCCGTTAGCGGGACTGCCTGACATTGCTCCTTCGGTAACGTTTGAACTTCCGATATTATTCATCTGCCAATCTTCAAAATCACCGTCTGTATTCCATTCACCCAAACTCGTGTAATTAAAAATCGGGTCGGAATCAACCTGTACTATAACAATCCGGTTGGTAACATTAGCCACACGAAAATAATCTATCTTAAAAGTTTCACCGATCGGTAGAGCGTCTGCAACCGGGTCAAGTCTTAAAGCGTTGAGATTACCAATATAATTGTCACCCGCTTCAAGAGTGATCCTAAAAACATGAAACTGTCCATCCGTCGGGACTTCCGGAATTGCGCCACCTGCAGCTGCGAATTGCATAGGCGGGAATGATCCCGGACCTGATCCATTAATAGTAGCCCAAAAATCTATGCGGGGATTTAAAGTATTAGTAACAAGCTGCATTCTAACTTCAAATACTGTACCTATAGTAGTGGCAAGTTCCATCCGGGCGTCGGGAGGAGTTAAAGCATCAATATCCAAACTCATAACCGGGTCAACACCATCGTCTTTACCGATAAAATCCCCGCCTGAAACTTGAGTATCTATAATATGAGCATTATACGCCCAGTTTTCAAAATCACCATCAGTATTCCATTCGGCCATACTGATATAGTCGGTCAGTGGTGTTAACGGGTCTATTTCTACTATAAGAGCCGATGCGTTATTGCATATAAAAAAAGCAATAATGGTAATTAGAATAATTCCAATTTTTTTAAAGTGGATTTGGGGGATTTTTAAGTTTTTCATTTCTTTCTCCTTTTTTTAAACAACGTTACTAAATAATAAATTAAAACATAGAAACATATTAAAGTTATCTAAAGAAACAGGTTATATAAAGTACAAGAATTTTCAAACATTATAACACAAAATTAGTTAAATGTCAATTGAGATTCCTCTCCTAAGCGTTAAGTTAAGAAAAATCTAAATAACAAATAGTAAATAAACACGGTTCAGGAACGGCTGTTTCGGAAAAAACGACGTCGGCATTCCCGCCAATGCCGATTAAATTAATTGTTTGAGAGAAATTAACAAGCCTTCCCCCGTTTTCATCCGTAAAACTGAAGAATAGGCGCAGTTGTTCCCATGTGATTCATTATTTATAAGGTGCGTTATTAAGGCATATTATAGTTTTGAAGTAACTGTAATAGCATTTGATTTATTATAATTAATTTTAATATCCTGTGTATTTCCCGTTAAAATTAATTTGCTTTTAATTTATTTATTTATTATAATTATATATGGAGATGATAAAAATCCATTTCCAATATATATAACAGCTATCGGAAAAGAATTGGCAAACAATATTGCTAAACGGTAAAACTATATTCCGGTAACAGAAGAAAAAGTAATTTTTTATTTGAATTTTTAAATATAAATCACCCTGCGGTGTTCGTTATGTTAAGACTTATCTTGAACCAACATTTTGACGTAAGGGAGCTCAGTGCACAGATGGAGAGTCATGCCCGTATTAATACCCGGGACGGCGCACAAGTTTGTCACGGCACCCACTTTTCATTACGGTCCAACAGCGTCTTGCAGACGGCATTCGCGGGGGAACTTCAATTTTGATTCCTTTCTTCTATTACTCTTTTTTAGTTTTACTTTCAGTAACGCATTTTGTTTCTTTGGCTTTTCTTGAAAATTGAAAAGTGACTATTGATCCATTAAACACATCAGATGATTTTTTTCTGTCGCCTGACGACTTAACACAGGATGTTAAAAAATCCAAACCGAAGGGCAGATATGAACCTCTGGCTCATCGAATGAGACCTCAACGCCTTGAAGAAATCGTCGGGCAGAAACATTTACTCGCTTCCGGAAGTTTACTTGATCGAGCTATTCGCTCTGACACGCTGACATCCGCAATCTTCTACGGACCTCCTGGATGTGGGAAAACAACTTTGGCGGAGGTTATTGCAAAGACGACTAAACGGTATTTTCGCCGACTGAGCGCGGTTAGCGCAAGCGTTAAAGATGTACGTGAAGCAGTTTCTCTATCGACTAAACTGCAAAATGCCGGGCAACACGGTTTAGTGCTGTTTCTTGATGAAATTCATCGGTTCAGCAAATCCCAGCAGGATGTTTTACTGCCATGCGTTGAAGACGGCACAATAGTTTTAATCGGCGCTACAACGGAAAATCCTTTTTTCGCGCTGAATGCCGCACTGCTTTCGCGCTCGCGGATTTTTCAGTTTGAGTCGATTGAAGAAGAAGAGATTATTGTTCTTTTAAAAAGAGCGCTCAAAGACAAAACGCGGGGCCTCGGAAAATTTGATGCTAATGCTGATGATAACGCCATGGCTTTCTTCGCAATGGGATGTGATGGCGATGCGAGAGTTGCACTTGTTGCTCTGGAATTAGCGGTAACATCAGCGCCAAAATCCGCGAACGGGAAGATTCATATTACGCTCGCGGACGCGGAAGCATCTTTGCAGAAGAAAAATATTGTTTATGACAAAGCCGGTGACTCGCATTACGATACAATTTCCGCGTTTATAAAAGCTATGCGCGGAAGTGATCCTGATGCAGCATTATACTGGCTTGCAAAAATGATTGAAGCTGGTGAAGATCCGCGATTTATCGCGCGAAGAATGGTGATTTTTGCCAGCGAAGATATTGGTTGTGCAGACCCTCTTGCTTTATCTCAAGCGATTGCTTGTTTCCAGGCGGTTGAGCGCGTAGGATTGCCGGAAGCAAGAATTAATCTTGGTCATGTAGTCGCTTATCTCGCCTGTTCACCGAAAAGCAACGCGACTTACACAGCATTAAACAAAGCAACTGAAGATGTGCAAAGCGGGCGGACATTGGAAATTCCGCGACATTTACGCACGCAGCACAAAGGTGCTAAAGAGCTTGGCCATACGGGCTATAAATATAGCCACAATTATGACGGGCATTATGTTGCTCAGGATTATCTTCCGGCACCGCGAAGATATTATGAGCCGACAAACGAAGGCTGGGAAGCAAAAATTGCCGACCGGCTTGAGCGGTGGCGCGCTCAAAAGCAGGATAAGAAAAAAAGTAATTCTGCTAAATTTTAACAAACATGAAATAAGGAGAAATATGAATTTATTATTACCGGTTATTGTTGGACTCGGCGGACTCGCAATAGGAGTTATTATTGTCGTTTTAATTAACAAACGCAGCGTTAATTCGGCGGAAAACCGAGCCAATGATGTAATTAAAGAAGCTGAAAAAGAAGCCCAGGCAATTATTCGCGAAGGAAAAATTGAAGTAAAAGAGCAACTTCAAAAAACCCGCTTGGAATTTGAAAGAAACACTAAAGAACAACGAAAAGAAATACGGCAACAGGAACAATGGCTTGAACAAAAAAAAGAAAACCTGGATAAACGTGTTGACATAATCGAACAGAGAGAAAAAGATTACGAACAAGAAAAAGAAAAATTAATTAAACAAAAACAAATGGTTGAACACAGCAGGGCGCGCGTACAAAAACTTGTTCAGGATGAAGAAATGGCTTTACAAAAAATCGCCGGACTGAGTAAAGAGGAAGCGGTTAAACATCTTATGGAAAAACTTGAACGCGAAGTGGAATATGAAGCTGCAACTTATATCCGTAAAAAACAGCAGGAAGCTCACGAAGAAGCTGAAAAAAATGCTAAAAATATTATCAGCCAGGCAATCCAACGTTCCGCCTCCGACCATGTTGCGGAAACAACTGTTTGTTCTGTTTCGCTGCCAAGCGATGACCTTAAAGGCAGGATTATAGGAAGGGAAGGAAGAAATATTCGCGCGCTGGAACAAGGAACCGGCGTCGAAATTCTTATCGATGATACGCCTAACGCGGTTGTTATCTCAGGCTTTGATCCCGTGCGTAGAGAAGTTGCACGCAGAACTTTGGAAAGATTAATCGCCGATGGAAGAATTCATCCGGCACGCATTGAAGAAATACTTAAAAAGGTTAAAAAAACTCTCGATAAAGAAATTCTTGAGACGGGCGCGAAGGCTGCTTTAGAACTTGGAATAAGCGGATTACCACAGGAACTTTTAAGATTGATCGGACGTCTTAAATTCCGCACAAGTTACGGGCAAAACCTTTTAAATCATAGTATGGAAGTCGCAAGAATAATGAGCGTAATGGCTGAAGAACTTCACGAAAATGTCGAACGAGCAAAAATTATCGGCTTACTCCACGATCTTGGTAAAGCTGTCGACCACGAAGTTGAAGGTCCTCACGCAATTATCGGCTCTGATATCGCAAGACGTCAACGTCTTCCTGAAGAAATCATTAACGCTATCGCCGCTCATCATAATGAAGTTGAACCAAAATCTGTTCTTGCTGTTCTCGCAAGCGCCGCAGATGCCATTTCAGCTGCAAGGCCCGGGGCAAGAAGTGAAGCTTATGACATGTATTTGAAACGCATTGAAAGTCTTGAAAAAATCGCAACCGAATGCGATGGGGTTCAAAGCGCTTATGCAATTCAAGCCGGCAGAGAAGTTCGTGTTATGGTCAACGCGGATGAAATTAATGACAACCAAGCTATTTCAACAGCGAGAAATATCGCTAAACGCGTTTCGGATGAAATGCAATTTCCGGGTGAAATTAAAGTTATGGTTGTTCGCGAAACCCGTGTCACCGAATACGCGAGATAATCCGATTATGAAAATTCTTATTATTGGAGATATCGTTGGACGACCAGGCAGAAATGCTGTTAAGGCTCTTGTGCCGAAGCTTCGTGATGAATTAAAATATGATTTGTTTATTGCTAATGCTGAAAATTCAGCTGGTGGTAAAGGAATTACTTTTGATACCATGAACGAACTACTTGATTCCGGAGTCGATGTGATCACCACAGGCGACCACGTCTACCAGCAAAGCTGCGCCGCTGCCGCGCTTGATATTCCTCAGGTGATTCGTCCTTTGAATTATCCTGATGCCGCTCCCGGAGCAGGTTGGCAAATTGTTGAAACTGATAATGGAATTAAAGTAGCTGTGGTAAATTTAATCGGGCGTGTTTTTATGAAACCCGTTGATTGTCCATTTAAAGCGATCGAAAAAATTCTTGCCGAAATTCATCAACAAACAAAAATTGTTGTTGTTGATTTCCACGCTGAAGCCACAAGTGAAAAAATAGCAATGGGATGGTTTCTTGATGGCCGTGTATCCGCAGTGTGTGGAACTCACACTCATGTCCAAACCGCCGATAACAGAATTCTTGCAAACGGCACGGCTTGTCTTACTGATCTTGGTATGACAGGCGCTCGTAATTCGATTCTTGGCTGCGAAGTTGCTCCGGTATTAAATCATTTTTTAACGGGCATGCCAAACCGGTATAAAATTGCTAAAGAAAATGTATGGCTTACCGGCGCGTTAATTGATATAGATGAAATTACCGGCAAAGCCGGTTCTATAGAACTTGTAAAAAAAAATTTAAATTAATAAAATATTAATAAGGTGAAAATTATGAATGACAAATGTAATGAAAGCTTAGTAGAAAAACGTGTTAGAATTGCTTTAAGAAGAAACTTCAAAGAAATGCCCGTGGATATTATGCGCGGCACTGTTACAACGACTAACGCCGCAGGCGTTACAATTAGCGGGCGTCATTTCCAGGAAGTTATGGATACGGCATCCGGAGAATATGATCAAAGACCATTATCAAAGATGAATAAAGTCTTTTTCATTCCTTTTTCTTCAATTAAATATCTTGAGGTAATAATGCCGGGATCTAAAGCTGCCAATATGGCCGACAGAATTGAAAAAAATGCGGTTTTAGAAACTCCAATGAAAGAATTCACTTATTCTCCAAAATTAAATAAAACTCGTAACGCTGATATATGATTCAAAAGTTCTTTACCCTCGCTTTCGGCTCCGCGGTAGATTTATTTTATCCGCCGCAATGCGTTCTCTGTAATAAAGCGTTAACCGGTAAAGAAAAATATATTTGCAATGATTGCTTTGATTCTCTTCCGCTGATAAGCGGACCGCATTGCCCTAAATGTTCCAGGCCGATAAGAACTCGAAATGGCGAAAATCAGTTGTGCGGAATATGCAGAATTCAACCGGATAAAAATATAAAAATTACTGTTGCTGCAGCTGAATATCAGGGGTTGATGAAACGGTTGATTCATTTGTACAAGTATGAGAGGCAGCAGTTTTTATCTAAATTCTTTGCTCATATTATTGTGGAGCAAATAAAAAAAAAGAACATCGAAAGCAGTTTTGACCTGCTCGTTCCAATTCCTTTACACTGGACACGGAAAAGATGGCGCGGGTTTAATCAGGCAAGGGAATTATGCCGGAATATCAGCCCTTTAATTAATGTTCCGATTGTTCCGGAATCAGCTTTTTGCAGAGTTCGTAGAACAACTCCGCAAGTGCAGTTGAATGCCGCAAGTAGAACAGCAAATATTCGCGGCGCTTTTGCCGTTCGTAAAAATAAATATATTAAAGATAAAAACATTGCCCTTGTTGATGACGTTTATACAACAGGCGCAACTTCCGGCGAATGTTCGCGGATGTTGCTTGGTTCAGGGGCAAAATCAGTTTCTTTATTAATTATTGCAAGATGAAATCATTAACACACCGACAAAATTATTATGAAAACTTTCACAAAAAAAATCACTAAACACTTATTATTATTTTTTACATCATTGTTTTTAATAACTGTTTTATCTTCATGTTCAATTGTCGATACTCATGTGACAAAATCTTCTAAAGTTAAACTTCCCGGTAAACATACTTTCAGAATTAATTATAAAATACATGACCCTGATGGAAAAGATATCACTGATGAAATTATGAGCGATGATATCAATCACTGGATGCTGTTTATTGAAGCTTGCAACAGAGCCAAAGTCGCATTTGAAGAATTGGGATATCAACTTGTTTACGATCCTGATGTCCCTGCGGATTTTATTGTTGACGTAGGTTTCAGCGCTTTCTATTCCGACAAAATTACTGAAAAGCAGATGTTAAATCAGCCTCCGGCTACTTTACTTATGGGCAGAAAAGATGATAAGTACTTTTATCATTACGCTGTTCTTACTATTCTTGCTAAAGACCCAAGCCTGGAATCCGATGAATTCGCGGTCGTCTGGGAGGGAAAAGGTATTTGTAAATTGGAAACGGATGATATTACCCAAGCTCAATTTCCTATCATGACAGAACTTCTCGATGATTTCCCTGAAGCTGACCTTAGGAAATAAGCTGATTAACGAATAATGCAAAAATTAATTAAATTTTTCTGGGGAAACCCTTCATCAATGTCCATAGCGGCAAGTTTCGCGATGGGCGTAACACTGGGGCTTTGTCCTTTGGGAACAACAATATGGTTTTTAATTCTCGGTTTATGTTTAATATTCAAAACTCATATTTTATCCTTGCTCACAGGTTTGATTACAGGAGTTTTTCTTAGAGTGATTTTAAGGAGCTTGTTTGAGCCAACAGGAAAAATGATACTTCTTTCAAACGAGGTTTTTTGGAAGAGAACTCTTTCCAAACCTGTTATTTGTTATCTGAATCTTAATGTCGGAAGTATTATGGGAAATATGTTTATCGCAATTCTTTCCGGATTAATCATTTTCGCTCTTATCTTTATTACACTAAACATTATATTGCCGAAAATCAAAATAACGAGGTCAATATGAAACTTATCCGTTGGCCGGTTGTCAGTCTTATTCTTTTCGCTTTACTAATCGGTTTTTTTATAACCGATTATCTCAGCAATTCAAAAATCAGAAATGATTTCGAATATTATTCTTCCGAGGCGTTAAATACTATCGTTAAAGTCGGTACATTAAACCTTAAAATTTTTCGATCAAGTTTAAGATTAGAAAATATTCTGGTTATTGACCCTGTTAACAAAAGCCGTTTCGCGTTTAGAGCTAAAAGTATCGTTTTGCGCGCGGATGTTTCGAAGTTTTTTGAAAGAAGGATGTTTTTACAAGAAGCAAAAATTCATGACAGTTATATCAAGCTCACACAAACCAAAAAAGGGAAATTTACTTTTCTCTCTGAAAGAGCTTATAACATGGCTGAATACGAACCGACTGTCATTAAGATTAACAGAATTCTAACTTGGACAGCTGATCACCTCAATCCTGTTAAAATAGTTTCACCGATTAAGAAACGCATTATAGAAAATCAAAATATCACAAATAAAAACAGCAGCTTTAAAATAAATACTCTTCGTAATAATTCAACAACTCAACTTGTTTTTAGAGGCTATAAATTAAAATTACCGCGGGATTATCCGGATTTCCTTGTTAAAACCTTGTCAATCGCCAATTGTAACATCGATTTATATCCCTACGCAATAAAATCCCCTATTAAACTCCGCAATATTCACGGGAAAATCTTTGAACTTTCTTCTCGCCCAAAAAAACACCCTAAACCTGTTACTTTACTTGCAAACGGATTTGTGGGCGATAAATCCAACGGCTGGTTTAATGTCTCCGCAAGAATTGATGCTTACGCAGGCAGAACAAATATCATAATTGATTTTGCCGTCAGCAATATCTTCTTACCGGAATTCCTCTCCCTCGTTAATCCATATACTCCATACGCAAAAATTTTGGACATTGAAAGCGGGCAGCTTACCGCTCGAGGACGTTTTCAAATAAGAAAAGGTAAAATTGTCCCGTCATCAGTTTATTGCCGACTTGATAATTTCACCGCTCAAGCTGTTGGTGAATTAGTGGGACAGGAATGGCTTAACTCTCTTTCTATCAGTAATACATTCCTCGAAGCTGTGATTCCAATAAACAATAAAAAACCATATTTCCACTTCGAAACCGCTTTCGAAAAAGAAAATTTCAGAACCACTATTCACAACTTTCAGCTTAAATTCAAACCTTCAGACCTGGGTGACGACTTACTTGACGGTGTGCTTTGAATTCAATTGAACTTGTAATTATGCCCTGCTTTACAAATTATACTTTACCCGAACTTGAAAAATGGTTTGCCGAGAATGGAATGAAACAATTCCGCGCGCGGCAAGTTTGGGATTGGTTCTATCTCCATGGCGCAGATGATTATGATAAAATGTTAAACCTGCCGAAAAAAGTTCGGAATTTCCTTTTAAATAATTTATCGCTAATCCAATCTTCCGTTGCAAAAATAAAAATCGCCGCTGATGATAGTGAAAAAAGTCTGATTATACTCGCAAAAGATAACGAATTCGTCGAATCAGTTTGGATTCCAATGGGATCCCACGCTACCGTTTGTGTTTCAACTCAGGTGGGCTGCCCAATTAGATGCAGCTTTTGCGCAAGCGGAGCTTACGGCTTAGAAAGAAATTTAACTACCGGCGAAATCGTTGAACAGGTATGGTACAGCAGCAAAGCTTACTCCCGCCGCGGAATTAAAAATCTTGTTTTTATGGGTATGGGAGAACCGTTTCTTAATTATGATAATTTAATCAAAGCAATTAAAATTCTAAATGACGAAAACGGCTTGAAAATCGGCGCGAGAAGAATGACTGTCTCAACTGTCGGGATTTTAAAACGAATCGTTGACTTCGCGAAAGATGTTCCTCAGTCAAATCTCGCTGTTTCTCTCCACGCGACAACCGATGAATTAAGGAAAGAATTGATTCCCGGCTGTCCGTCAAGTATTGCTGCTCTGCTTTCCGCTTTGAGTGAATATTATAAAAGAGCTCACCGGAAAATTACTTATGAATATGTTTTGCTGAAAGGAATAAACGACAGTTTGAACCAAGCAGCGGAATTATCAAGAATTATCAAAAAAATTCCCTCAAAAATAAATCTGATTGAATATAATAAAGTCGATTTTAATGATTATGAAGCGCCGGATAGAAACACAGTCAATAAATTCTCAAATTATCTTATTAAAAAAGGAATCGATGTCGCCATAAGAAGAAAAAAAGGAGATGATATTAACGCAGCATGTGGTCAGCTTCGCCGAAAGCAGAAAATATAAACACGAATTTCATAATTTACACAAATTAATAATAATTAACTTCGTTTATTATTTTTCCCAAATCTGTCAAGAGAATTATTTGATTTGTGTTCAAACGGCGAACAGTAACCCCCTATCTTTTAGAGAAATAGGCAAACGTGTCGGGGTGGAACATCCACAGGAAGTAAAACATCATTTAACCCAACTTGCCAAAAAAATCTCATCATAATTGATGTTGTCTCTGTTCTTACCGAACAAAAAGATTTTCAGAAAGCTCGCAATTACTGGAAGGTTCTTAAACATAGATTGTTAAAAGAAGGCAATGAACCGGTTACAAATTGTAACCGGTTGAAAATGTCGGAAACGTTTGAGCAAAACAAAATTATTGCCAATCAAGGCGGAACGATTGTTGGAAATACCGAAAATGATATAATATTGTTTAATTATTAAAACTAAATGATATTGTTTAGAATATGCTCCTTTGGTATAATTATAAATACAAATAAAATAATGACTTTAACATTAAAATTAAATGAAATATTCAGAAACAAAACATGGAAGAACTTTTGTCGTTAGACTTGAAGACGGTGACTGCCTTCACGAACAAATCGAATCGTTCGCAAAAGAAAAATCTATTAAAGCCGCTTCACTAATCGCAGTTGGCGGCGCTGATGCAGGAAGTAAGCTTGTTGTCGGTCCGAAAGACGGAAGAAGTAACCCTCCGAAACCAATGGAAACAATCTTGAATAACGTTTACGAAATCGCGGGAACAGGAACTCTCTTCCCTGATGATAATGGTAATCCAATCCTCCATATGCACATCGCTTGCGGAAGACAAACGGATACTATTACGGGCTGCGTTCGCCGCGGAGTGAAAGTATGGCAGGTAATGGAAATAATTTTAACCGAGCTCCTCAATAGTTCCGCGGTTAGAAAAGTGGATTTAGAGACAGGATTTAAACTTCTCGAACCTTAAAAGCAAAAATATGACTCTCCAAAATAATATTTCTCTCGCTCATGGAAGCGGAGGAACTCAAATGCAGGAATTGCTGCAGACACTGATTTGGCCGGAACTTGATAATAAGATTCTACGCGAGCAGAACGATAGCGCAATTCTAAAAAACCGAGGCGGAGAACTTGTTTTTACTACCGATTCTTTTGTCGTTCAACCGATTTTTTTCCCAGGTGGTGATATCGGTCACCTAAGCATCTGCGGAACTGTGAATGATTTGGCAATGATGGGAGCCAAACCTGACGCATTGTCATTATCATTGATAATTGAAGCGGGATTTGATATCGAATCTCTCAGGAAAATCATCGTGAGCATTAAAAAAACCGCTGATGAAGCCGACGTGAAAATAGTTACCGGTGACACAAAAGTCGTTGGAACCGGTCAGGCAGATAAGATTTATATAAATACAAGCGGGATCGGATGGAGAAATGAAAAAATTCCAACCGGTTGGAATACTGTGAAATCAGGCGATACCGTAATTGTGAGCGGCACAATCGGGCATCACGGTGTCGCAATTCTTGCCGCACGAGCTGAACTGCCTTTTGAGCATGAGTTGAAAAGTGACGCGGCTGTTTTAAGTAATATTACTGTGCCTTTAATAAAAAAGTTCCCCAATATCAAATGGATGCGCGATGCAACTCGCGGCGGCGTGGCAGCTGTTTTAAACGAACTGGCATCACAAGCAAATTTTGATATAGAAATTGAGGAAGCGAAGATTCCTGTTACTGAAAAAGTCCGCGGCGCGGCGGAAATCCTCGGTCTTGATCCGCTTTACCTCGCGAATGAGGGGCGGTTTATTCTTATTTGTCCTGAGAATAAATCAGAAGAAATATTATTATTTTTAAGAAAATATGAAGTTAGCAAAACCGCGCAAAAAATCGGCAGCATTACTCATCAGGCAACTCCGGGAAAAGTTGTTTTAACCACCGAATACGGCAGCAGGAGAATTATTGATATGCCTTCCGGAGAGCAATTACCAAGAATATGTTGAATTTGGAAAATAAGAAAGGATTTCTCGGGATATTTCCCCGTTGGGCGGATTTGCTTGTTCTATGCCTCTGCCTTTATGGTTTTGTCTGGTTGCAATGGTGGTCATTACCGCGTCAGCCCGCGTTTTTAACTTTTATTATTTCATTAGAGTCAATAGTTTTTCTGCTTTCTTTTTTCTTTCCTTCTCGGGGATTGTTTTTAGTAATATCGGTAATCCCCGGAATAACAACTTCTTCGCTTACTGTTTTTAACAAAATAAATCCCAAAATAACTATTGGGGTGTTTGGTCCGGCAGCATTAATTCCGGCGCTAGCGTTCGTTTTTGGATTATGGTTAAGAACATCTTTAAAAAAAGAAAAATTA
Organism: Chlamydiota bacterium; assembly: GCA_003648225.1. Lineage (GTDB taxonomy): Bacteria > Auribacterota > UBA3054 > UBA3054 > B51-G9 > B51-G9. The sequence continues at coordinate 2,014 of QMOL01000016.1, read as the reverse complement.
CAACCGAATCTTCTGAGAGGACCACTATATTTTTTTATGGGTCTCTCTGTTCTTAGCGCGTTCGTTACTTTATGGAGATACTCTGGCTTTTGGCCGATGAGAGGATGGGACATGGTTGACCATGTTGTAAATATCGACGGATTAACAGCCGGAACGGCCAAACAAAATATAATATGGGTTTTAACCAATTATCTCACAGGCCCGCTCTTATTTTTAGCGATTTGCCAGGCATCATGGTTAAAAATCAAAACCGGACAATATTTATGGCGAAACTGGCTGCTTAAATTTATTATCGCACCGCTTTTTATCGGTTCGGCAGCTCCGTTAATTGTTGGATTTATTCAAAAAAATGATGTCTGGTTCGGCGCGCATAAATTTTATATCTGGCCTTGGATGAACCGGATTAATTCAACGTTTTTTGACCCGAACGCGTTGGGAAGCTACTTAATAATAGCTATTCCAATGGCTTTGGCAGCAATGGCTCTTTTAATTTCGTTACGGCGATGGTTAATATTGCCTGCGATAATATCTGCCGGCAGTTTTATTTTTTGTTGTATAATTCTTATGATAAGTTCAGGTTCAAGAATATCGTTTGTTGGTTTAATACTTTTTATATTTTTTGTTTTAATGTTTTTTATAATTGTTCAAATTGAAAAACTTAAAACAAAAATTTCTCCGAAATTTTTTATATCAATTTCTGCTTTGCTAATTATTATTTATCTGTGTTTAATTTACTTTGTTGTTTATTCATCGCCACAAGTGATTCGGAAAATTAAAAACAATCCCAAATTATCAAAAACAACTCTTGCTAGACGATTTGATAAAATGAAAATTAATTCCGTTAGCGATATTTATTATAATATTAAAAAAGACCGGGGAGTTTACGCGACAATAGCCGTTAAAATGATAAACGAAATGCCACTAACCGGTGTCGGCCTCGGTAGCTTTATTTCTGAACTCCCCAACTATAGAAAATTAATTAAAGAACTGGTTTATGTACCGGATACAGCTTGTAATTATTATTTGCAGATAGGGTCTGAACAGGGATTAATCGCTCTTGCTGCTGTTTTTCTTATTTTTGGTGTCTGGATTCGAAAATGGTGGACAGTTATGCATAACGCGGGTTTACGTTTATTTTGGATTTTTGCCGGCTCGGGTGTAATGACTATGCTGGTGGTTTTTTTGTTTGGTATGCACACATTGGCTCATGAGATACAATGTCTTTTCTGGATTTGCCTGGCACCGCCTTTTATAGCTCAGCCCGAAGGATGGAAAATAAAACTAAAATCCAAATATTTACGATTACTTATTTTATTCGTTTGTATTATTTATTCTTCTATGGCAATATCAAAATTGTCTTTAGAAAAACAAAAGAAAAGGTTTGGCTGGAAAGATAAATCGCGATTCTATCAATGGGAAAAATGGCCGGATCCAAAAAATCCGCTGGTTCGATATTCAAAAAAAGAATCATCTGAGAAAACAAAATGTGAGGGGTTTATTTTTGAACAAAAATGGTGCGCACTTTATCCTGATATTAAAAAGAATCCCGTTTCAGTTAAATTTCAACTCGGAAATCAAAGTACAAATTTTACCGCTGCAGATAATGATTGGCATACATTGAAAATACTTGTTAATCCCGATTTCCGAAACAAAAAAATTAAGTATTCCGTTAGTGTAAACCGTACGTGGAAAGCTTCAAATCTCGGGATGAATAATGATAAAAGAAAACTTGGTTTATTGCTTAATAAATATGTGTGGAAAACATCTGATGGTTTGTATAAAAAAGAAAAATGGCAAAACGATGGCAGCATTATGTCAGACCATGAATACAGATGGACAGGAAAAAAAGCTGAAATGGAAATACTATTAAAAGAAAAATATATTAAAATTCCTCTGCTTATAAGTCATCCGGACGTTACAGATGAACCGGTAAGGATTTACATAGGATCACAAAATATTAATTTAACGCAAACAATTGCAATAAACAATTCGTGGCAGGAAATAATTTTGTTTT
>QMOL01000015.1 GCA_003648225.1 Chlamydiota bacterium | reverse complement strand
GTATTTTGTCTTTGGTAATTGTCTCCAATATAATTTTTTATTGCCCGAAAGGGCAAAACGTGAATAGCCGTAGGTTTTAACCTACGGCTGTTCAGTAATTTTATCAACCCCGAAGCGGGTTGAGCAATTTGTACAACCCGTTTCAGGGTTGCTTTCCTGTTAATTTATTCCCGTAGGTTGGTGCTCAACCTACGGATATTCAAGTTATATCCCTTTGGGATAGATGAATAGGGCTGTCGAATTTGCAATTCTCTTTATTTGCAGTATTTTCGATAAATATAAACAAAAAGTGAAGTGAAAAAAAAGAGAAATCCTTAAAGAAGGGCTGATTTTGAACATCCCAGGTACGATCCTAATTTAAAAAATACAAGATCCTGGATCGTAGTCCGTGATCCGATTGAATATCCAACGGCCAACAACTTGTCCCGAGGCCATAGGCGCTCGCGGACGGAACGCCCAATTATCAAGTGAATTACTCCCCGTCTAACGCTCACCATTAACTAATAACTGATAATTACTACCGTTTACTACTCACAACTTTCAAATTAGCAATTATCTCCATAGCTTTTAAATCCATTTTGGAAAAGGCGAACCATTTTTTACCAAGGTTTTTTAGTGATGCACCAAAATGATAAATGTTTTTTTCATCTATGATTAAAAAGTATTTAAAGAAATTAGTATCTTAGAGTCTTTGTGGCTGAATTTATATCCACCAATGAATTGAATCTAACTTCGCGTGGTAATGAGCTACCGAATACGCAGGAGCAACGGACTGAACATTTCACAGTTTTTTTACGTTTAAAAATTTAACTTTTTAAGAGACAATTATTTATTTTTTAAAAAACATATATTGTAAAAACACAAAAAAATGTTATAATAGAGAAGTATTTAACTTTAAATTAACCATTTAACAAAAGAGATTATTATGAAAATCCGTATTATTATCTTAATGTGCGCTTTAACATGCGCAATGTTTACAAATTCAAATTGATTCCAAAGGCCGGCAAACAACCTTGTCAAGCGCAACAGAAGATATCAAAAGCAGCAGCACTTTAGGTATTCCTTATAATCCAATGGGGGATAAAAAAGGATTTTTTGTATGGAAGCTGAATAAAACGACTGGTGAAATTAAGATAGCACGTTACTCTTATAAATAACCGCACACTTTCTGACGCCGAATAATATTTATCTTTAAATATGAATAATATTCTTAATGCGCGCGCAATTTCTTGAAGGATTCACCTCCGGCGGATTAAAAAAAGATTTTATTTTAGAAACATTGGAAAATCAATATAAAAAAATTGATTCCGTTGCGGAAAATTATGATAAAATAGTTCTGTGGTTCGATGGATGTTTGTTTGATCAATCAATGCTTCTTCATATTCTTACATGTCTGCATTTAAAAAATTTTTTAAATGTTGAACTCCTTTGTGTAGATGAATTTCCGGAAATTGTTGATACAGCATTCGCTAATCAGAATTTCACAAAACTTGTGAAGTTATCATCTGAAATCGATGCTCCTTTGCCGTGCATTCCTGCTGCTGCCACACGCTGGATTCAGGAGCAGCCGGATCCGATTACCGGATTAGGCAGATTAGAATTTTTAGAATTGAGATAAATCCGACCTCATCGAGGTCGGATACAAAATTATTCATAATTAGTTTTAATATTAATTTATGCAATTTCTGATTGACTAAAATAAACTGCTTTTGAACATCGGGAATTTACTGTTAATTAAGCATTGACAAAAGGGATGATTAATAGGTATAATAATACGAAATAAATTTTAAAATAATCATTGGAGTTAAATTATGAACATGAAATTGATTAAGAATAGTTTAATCTTTACTTTCGGATTGGTCTTGTTTTTTGGTTGTTCTTCTGCACCCAAAGGCCCTTCAACACATGTTGGTAATATGCCTACACTTAAAGTTGGTGTTTGTGCTGATTATCCGCCTGTAATTTACAAGAAAGGCGATAAGATAATGGGAATTGAAGCCGATCTTGCTGAATATGTCGGTCAAAAGTTAGATGCTAAAATAATTTATGTAACTATGGATTTTAAAAAACTGATTCCTGCTCTTGAAGATGGGAAAATCGATATCATTATGTCGGGTCTGTCCGATGCTGATATAAGAAAAGATGAGGTTCGTTTTGTTGAACCTTATATGAACAGCGGTTTGATGGCAATTGTAAGAAAAACAGATTTTAATAAATTTAATTCTTACACAAATATATATAAAACTTTGAAAATCGGGTGCATTGACGGCACAACCGGTGAAGTTTTAGTAAAAGAAAATGCTAAAAAAGCAAAATGTGTAGTTTTTGAGAATGATAAAAAAGGTCTTGCCGCATTGAAATCAGGTGAAATTGATATTTTTGTAGATGACGCTCCGTTTATTTTAAAAGATTCAAGTGATAATAAAAATTTAACTGCACTGCCGTGGCTGCTTTCAAACGACCGTCTTGCGTGGGCAATGTCTAAAGACAGTCATTCTGATTATTTGTATTACAAGTTAAATAGAATAGTAAATCACGCACGCCAAAATGGTGATTTACGCAGAATATTAAATAAGTATTTTGAAATTCAGGTGAAAGTGAAACAGCTTCCGTAATTTTTTTATAAATTATACCGTTATTATTTTATTATGTTGAAAAAAAACAAATATATATCGCAATTTATTCTTATATTAGGTTGCATCTGTGTTTTATTAATAAATTCTTCTTCGGAAGGGTCTAAAATAGCTGCCGGAGCAGCATTCCCGTTCGCTGTAATGGGAGATACCGTTCTTGTTCCTTTTCAGATGATGGGATATATGTCCAAAGCGCTTATTGGACAAGGAGACACAGCAGGAGAATACACACAATATTCAAGTTTTACTTATGAATATAATGAGCCGACAATAGTACAATTAGTTTTTTACATACCGGGATATTTAATGGCTCCTTTCCTCCCGCTTGCTAATTTCAGGTATTATCCTATGACACAATCCTGTTTAGAAAAACTTACAGTCAACGAACAGGCATACAGGCGCCAAAGGGCGATGTATTAGAATTATGATTTATTAATTATAAAAAAGTCCGGGCATTAAAAATACCATTTTTTTATAAATTGAAAAATTTTATTCCATTTCATTAAAAAAATGTTCAATGTGTCTGCTGCGAAGCGGCTGACGTAATTTTTTAAGAGCTTTTGATTCAATTTGTCTTACGCGTTCACGGGTTACATTAAATACTTTACCAACTTCTTCTAGAGTTTTCGGGGGACCGTATTTAATGCCGAATCTCAACATAATAACTTTTTTCTCTCTTTCGTTAAGGGTATCAAGAACCATCATAATTTGTTCACGAAGGAGGTCATAGTTTGCCGATGAGAGCGGGCTTTCGGCGCTTTTATCTTCAATAAAATCTCCGAAAGTGCTGTCGTTGCCGTCACCTATTGGAGTTTGAAGAGAAATAGGTGATTGTGCAATTTTTAAAATCCCGTGCACTTTCCCTGCTGTTGCTTCTACTTCATGAGCGATATCTTCCGGTGAAGGTTCCATTCCTGTTTTTTGAACAAATCGTTTTGATGACCTTCTTAATTTATTAATTGTTTCAATCATGTGAACAGGAATACGAATCGTTCTGGCGTGATCGGCGATCGCTCTTGTAACCGACTGTCTAATCCACCAGGTAGCGTAAGTAGAGAACTTAAATCCGCGTTGGTATTCAAATTTATCAACTGCTTTCATCAGTCCCGCGTTACCTTCCTGAATAAGGTCGAGGAAATCCATTCCATGATTTATATATTTTTTAGCAACGCTAACGACGAGTCGAAGATTTGCTTCTACCATTTTACTTTTTTCTATTTTAGAGACATCGGTCCATTTTTTAAGATGGTTGATATTTCTATAAATATCTTTAGCGGGCATGCGGCATTGTCTTTCTATAGCAGCGATGCGTGCTTTTTCCTGAGCAACGCGTTTTTTGATACCTCTTCTGTCAGAAGCCTGTAAATCAAGGATAACCTGTTCGGATTCTTTAGCTTTATTGTGCAATATGAGCAGCATATCGGCGAATTCTTCAATAATAGACTGTTTAAAGTCGAGTTTTTTCATTAAATTGATAAGCTGCTCATCTTTTTCATTTTTTTCTTTTTCTAATTTTTGTCGTTCTTTAGCGCGAATAGTATCCCGCTGCAATCGGGAGTATAATACTCTGAGTTGTCTATCAAGGTCTCGGATTTGCCGTCTTTTCGGTTTCATATATTTGATATAATTATCGCGGCTTATCAATTTTTTTCGTGTATTTTCAGCGACAATATGGTCAAAACGTTCTGCTCCTTCCAGCAACTGGTCACTTAATTCGAGAGTTTCTTTCGCGACATTACCGAATCTGAAGACATATTTTCTGATATTTTTTTTAGCTTTTTCAATTTCTTTTGAAATAGAAACTTCCATAGCTCTTGGCAGCAAAGGAACTCTGCCCATTTGTTTAAGGTAAATTTTTACGGGATCGTCAAGGTGTTGATTCATCTGCAGTTGTTTTAGTTCTGCATCGAATTTTTCATTTGAAATTTCTTCTTCTTCGCTAACTTGCGGCGTAGTCGGTTTATCATGAATTTCGATGTTTTTCTTTGATAAACCATTTTGAATAGCAACTTGAAGCAACTCAAGTTCTTGAAACGGGATATCTTCGGGGATAATATCATTGAATTGTTCCCAAGTAATAAATCCTGTTTTTTTTGATGTTTTAACGCATTTGTTAATTATTTTTGAAATAAGACGTTTACGTTTTGTTTCACTCATTTTATAATGTTTGCTGAGGTTATAATTATCATTACAATTATTTTATATATTTTTCTATTGTCGCTGACGCTTTTTCAAACGCGCGAGCTCGATGAGAAATTTTATTTTTAACATCATGAGGCAATTCCGCAAATGTTTTTCCGCTATCAGTTCTTATAAATACCGGGTCATAGCCGAAACCATTATTTCCTTTAATTTCTGTTCCTATCATTCCATAACATTTCCCTTCAAATGTGCCGATAAGATTGTCGGGAGCGGCGATTGCGATTACGCAAACGAAATGCGCGGTACGAAAATCTTTTGGAACATTATTTAATTTTTCAAGTAATTTTTCGATATTTCCTTCATCAGTTGCATTTTCTCCCGCGTATCTTGAAGAAAAGATTCCCGGTTCGCCATTTAAGGCGTCAACAACAAGCCCTGAATCATCTGCAATTACTATCTGTTCAGTGTAATTTGCAGTAAGAGTTGCTTTTTTTATCGCGTTTGCTTTAAAAGAATTTCCGTCTTCAACAATTTCCGGAATACAGGAATAATTATTATCATTTAGGGACAGCAGGTTAATGTTATAAGTTTGAGGAATAAATTCTTTAAACAAAAAATTCATTTCACGTACTTTTCCCTGATTGTGAGTAGCAATTATTATATTCATTTTTATAACCGTTCTCTTATAACTTTAGCTCGATAAAGGTTCCGCTGTTCAGCAGTTAATTTTTTACCATACATTTTTTGCAGATGAGCGGGTTGAATATCAATTAATAATTCATTAACAACTGTTCTGTCAACTTTATCAAAAACCTGTAAATCAGTTCCAATAAGCAGAGATGATAATAATTCTGTTGCTTCTTCGCTTGTAAGTATTTCCGCGTATTTAAGTGTGCCGTAAGCGCGTCCGACGTCATTTTTAATTTGGTGTGGTTTATTTATTATCAAAGCGTCACGGAGTTTATTTTCATGTTCAATAATTCTCAAAACGATTTGGTGAAGTTGATTTACAATATTTTCCTCGTCTTGTCCCAGCGTAACTTGGTTAGAAATTTGAAACATATTGCCTTTAGATTCACTGCTCTCACCATAAAGCCCTCGCACAGCAATTCCTATTTTGCCTACCGCAGACATAACACTTCCAATTTTGTGCTCATGGACGAGCGCGGGTAAATGAAGCATAGCTGAAGCGCGAAGCCCTGTACCGACATTTGTCGGGCAAGCGGTTAAATAACCGTATTTTGAAGAAAAGGCATAAGGAAGTGATTTTTCAAGTTCACTGTCCAGTTGATTTATCATTTCCCATGCTTCTTCAAGATTAAGTTCAATGCGAAGAACTTGCATGCGAATGTGGTCTTCTTCATTCACCATAAGACTGCAAGTTTCGTCATCACTAATAATAACAGTTGCCGGAGTTTCCTGCTGGATAAATTCAGGGCTTACAAGATGTCTTTCAACAAGAAACTGTTTATCAATTTGTGATAACGAGTCCAATTTTAACACATTTGCTTTACGCAACAGAGATGTTGTTTTCGCGGCGGTAACAACTCGCGAAATCACTTCTACGCGCTGTTCATCATTGCATTGGCCTGGAAAAGGGAGATCGCTCATATTTCTCGCGAGTCTTATTCGCGAGCTTATAGCGATGGTTTTTGTTTTAGGAGGAGTAACAAGCCAAGGCGGTCTGTGATGGATCATTTTTTCAAACATTTTGAGTATTTTCAGCAGCTTGTTTTAAACGTTTAATTTCATCTCTTAGGGTTACGCAATCTTCATATCGTTCTTCACCGACTGCTTTATTTAAATTTTTTTCAAGTTCCTCGATTCTGCGTTTTGCATCTTCAGACCGGGGAAATATTTTAGGTATTTTTCCTGTATGATTAGGAGATTTCTGAACATTTTTGATTATATTTTTTAGAGCATCATCAAAAGCGTGATAACATTCCGGGCAGCCCAATTTGCCTTTTTTTATAAAATCTTTTATAGTCAACCCGCAAGAAGGACACTTTGGATTTTCCAAAAATTCTTCACTTTCAAACTGGCTAAGGTTTTCAATTCCTTTAGTTATAGCTGAAAGAATATCACCGAAAGAAAAAGGAAGATTAGTTTCTATTCCTTTTTTCATAGCACATTCTTCACACATGTGTGTCTCTTCCATTTTGCCGTTAATTACTTCGGTAAAATGAATTGTGGCTTCATTTTTATTACAAAAAGGACAAATCATTATTCATATATCGGTGTTCCGGTTGTCTGAGTACATTTTATAAACGCTTTTCTTAATATTTCTGTTATCTTTCCAACTTTGCCGTCACCTACAGGCCGACCGTCAACTTTAGTCACCGGAATAACTTCTGCTGCTGTTCCTGTAAGAAAGCATTCATCGGAAGTAAAAACATCGTGTCGTGACATTACTCTTTGTTTTACAAAGATTCCCGATTCTTTCCCAATTTCGGAGGCAATTTCCATCACGGTATTTCTGGTGACGCCTTCAAGCGCCCCCATATATGCCGGTGGAGTTATGATTGTTTTATTTTTAATTATAAATATATTATCGCCGGTGCATTCGGCTATAAATCCGTATTTATTAAGCATTATCGCTTCTTCAAAACCTGCATTTACAGCTTCTATTTTCGCAAGAACGTTGTTAAGATAATTTAATGACTTTACTCGGGGAGATACTGCTTCCGACATATTTCTTTGAGTGGGCACGGTGATTATTGCCATTCCATTTTTATAAAGTTCTTCCGGATACAATGAAATAACATCAACAATAATAATCAATTGAGCGTTTGGGCATTTATATGGACTTATGCCAAGAGAGCCAACGCCGCGGGTTATAATCAGGCGAATATAACCGTTTTTCATTTTGCTGGCTTTAATTGTTTTAATTGTTTCCTGTTTAATTTCATCGAGTGTCATTGGTAATTTTAAAAGAATATGCCTTGCTGATTCATCTAATCGACTAATATGTTCATCAAATTTAAAAATTCTTCCATTATAAAAACGAATCCCTTCAAAAACACCGTCTCCATATAGAAGTCCGTGGTCAAAAACTGATATCTTCGCATTTTCAGAAGAAAATATTTTACCATTGATATTTACTTTAGGTTCACTCATTTATATGTTGTTTAATTAATTAGTTATTAATGTTCCGTCTTTAATTTTTAATTTTATCACGCCAAGTTTGGAAAGTTCAATGTTATGCGTTACCATTATTAAGGCAAAATTTAATTCTTTTTGTAGTTTTTGAAGCAAGTTAATTACCACATTACTGCTATTTTCATCAAGATTACCTGTCGGTTCATCCGCAAATAAAATATCCGGCTTATTAAGTAAAGACCGGGCAATTGCAACTCTCTGCTGTTCTCCACCGGAAAGTTGATTAGGAAAATGTTTAGCTCTTTCGGACAAGCCGACAGCGTCAAGCAGGTCCATAGCCGGTTTTTTCAAGTTATGTATTTCTTTTCTTAAAATCAATCCCGGCATCATAACATTTTCTAACGCGGTAAACTCCGGCATTAAATGATAAAATTGAAAAACAAAGCCGAATTTTTCGTTTCTAATCATCGCGCGCCGATTATCGGATAATTTATACAAATTCTCACCATGATACAGCACGGTTCCTTTTGTTGGTCTGTCCAAAGCGCCAAGGATATGGAGTAAGGTGCTTTTCCCGGCGCCTGACGCGCCGATAATAGTAATAAAGTCGCCGGAATTTATTTCAATATCGATTTTTTTCAAAACAACAAGTGGCAACGCGCCTATTTTATATTCTTTTGATATATTCTCTGATTTAATAATCATTTCTTGTTTACTTTCATTTGTCATAATTTTCTATTTTTCCACTAAATACTTCTTCAGCGGGTCCTGTCATAAAAACCGGAGTTCCAACTCCGTTCCAGGAGATATTCAATTCACCGCCGTCAAGAATTACCGTAACATTCTTTTCGAGTTTACCTGATAATATGCCGGCAACTACTGTGCCGCAAGCTCCTGTGCCGCAAGCAAGAGTAATTCCGGCACCGCGTTCCCACACGCGCATTTTAACAGTTTTGACGTTTAAGATCTGAACAAATTCAACATTTGTTTTATTAGGAAAGATTGAATTTGTTTCGACTTTTTTACCTATATTCTCCAAAGGAACAGCATTAACGTCATTAACAAAGAATACCGTATGGGGATTACCCATTGAAACACAAGTCATCTTAGGCAAATTAAAATTGCTTTCAATTTTCGGGGGTTCGATATTAATTACATGTCCCGATAAACCAATTACAGGAATTTCCGACGCGTTAAGTTTTGGTTCGCCCATATCAACACGAACACACTCATCTTCAATAACCGGTTTTATTATTCCCGCTAGGGTTTCAACTGTCATTTCATTTTTATCAACAAGTCCGTGATTTTTCGCGTAAAGGGCACAGCAGCGGATTCCGTTTCCGCACATTTCAACTTCACTGCCATCAGGATTAAAGATAGCCATTTTCATATCTGCGATTTCCGAAGGATATATAATCAGCAGCTGATCTCCACCGATACCGAAATGTCTGTCAAGCAGAAAAGCAGCTTCGTTAAGCGAAGGATTCCATTTTTTTAAGTCAGCTGTTGCGTCAATAACAACGAAATCATTTCCGCAGCCGTGCATTTTAGTAAAATTTATTTTCATTTATATTTTTTTACAATTATTTCTTTTATAAACTGAAAATCTTTAAAATTTCCGGTAATCAGTTCTTCATCATAATGGATTGCTGTTGCCGCGATTAATGAATCTGCCATTTTTAGTCCATGAGAGAGAGAATATTTTTCTAATAGGAATAAAGTTTCAAAAGAAATGAATTCATTAATTGAATATACGTTAAAAGCCCATTCTCTAATAAACTGCTTTAATAAATTTAATTCTTTTTTATTCCTAGCACCTTGAAACAATTCGAATTGAGTTACCATGCTTATTGATCTTTTCTCAATTTTTAACAATTGTTTTTTTGCTTGTTCTTTTCCTCTAAAATAATCTATAAGAATATCAGTATCAATTATCATTGTAACGTCCTTTTCTTATATTTCTAACATGTTTTTTAGAGTTCTCATTAAAATCGTCTCTATCAGACCATATTCCAAATGCGGTATTTTCAAACATTTTTTTTCCAACAGAAAGCGGAACAACCTTTGCTTTCTTTTTTCCGCGATAGGTTATAAGCACTTCATTTCCGGCATCCACAAGGTCCAGTATTTCTCTTGTATGTTGTCTTAAATGTTTTATTGAACATGTTCCATTCATTATTTTTGTTGGTTTTATTTTAAAGTTATACTTTAAAGTATAACATAAAACAGCTTTTTTTTCAACAACCGGAAGATACCCCGATTTTTTATTTATTTCGTGCGGGCATCCTTATCCGCTAACTTACAAACGTTAATTTTACCAGATTTCGTTTTTAATTAATTGTTCCAAAGTTTCTCTTTTTCTTGCCACAATGGCGGAATTTCCGTCAATTATGATTTCAGCGCCTCGGGGGCGTGTATTATAATTTGATGCCATGACAAATCCGTAAGCGCCGCAGCTTTTCAAAGCGATAAAATCCCCGCTTTTAATTTCTTCCGGCAGTTTTCTTTCTCTACCGAAAAAGTCGCTTGATTCACAGATGGGTCCCACAACATCAACTTTTTTAAGTTTATCGCTTGCATTCACAGGAATAATATCGTGGTAAGCGTCATATAATGATGGTCTAAGTAAATCATTCATTCCCGCATTGAGAATTACGAATTCTTTTGTAGGTGTTTTTTTCACATATTGAACTTCCGCAACCAAAATTCCGCCGTTTCCAACCAGAAATCTTCCCGGTTCAAATATAATTTTCGCGTTGAATTTTTTTAATTCCGGAACGACCGCGATGGCAAATTGTTCAGCTGTTGGCGGTGTTTCATTTTTATAAACAATTCCTAATCCGCCGCCGATATCAACATATTTGACATCAATTCCCTGTGCACGCAATTTTTCAACTAATTTTAATAATTTTTTAATCGCGGCAACAAAAGGTTCTGTTGTTGTAATTTGGGAACCGATGTGCATTTGCACGCCGACAGCTTCGACATTTTTGTAATTTTTAGCGTGATTATAAAGAGATTTAGCCGCTTCAAAGTCGAGTCCGAATTTATTTTCGCTTTTCCCTGTAGTGATATATTTATGAGTTTTCGGGTCAACGTTCGGGTTTACACGCACACAAAAACGAGTTTTCTTGTTCATTTCTCCTGCAATATCATTGATCCTTTTCAATTCAACTTCCGATTCAATATTGAAAAACAAAATGTTCTGTTCAATAGCATATTTTATTTCTTCAATTGTTTTACCTACACCGGAAAACACAACTTTATTTGTGTCCCCTCCTGCTTTCACTATTTTGAAAAGTTCACCTCCGGTAACAATATCAAATCCGGAATTAAGTTCTGCGAAAGTTTTGATTACGACAAGATTACTGTTCGATTTTGTAGCGAAACAGATCATTTTATCCAGACCAGCAAGTGCAGAATCGAGATTTTTATATTGTTCAATGAAAGAATTCTTACTGTAAATATAAAGAGGAGTTCCATGTTTTTTTGCTAATTTTTCCACGGCAACATTTTCACAGAATAATTTATTATTTTTGTAATTGAAATAGTTCATAAATCGTTATTTTTTATTTATTCATTGATTAACATATAAAATCCAGATAATTTTCTGAATTTATTTCTTTATATTCAGCAGTAGGATAAGTTAATTTCCATAAAGCCGGAGGTTTAGATTTTTTTTGTTTCCATTTTATTTCATAGCCGTGAAGTTTTCCTTCATATTCTTCAACCAAATCAACTTCATTTTTATTATAGGTTCGCCAAAAATAATTATTTGTATAGAGAGAGAAATATTCCTGTTTTTTTAATCGCTCCATAATTATATAATTTTCCCATAGTTCCCCTATATCATTGCGCATATCAAGCGAATTAAAATTATTTATTAAGGCATTACGAATACCGGTATCAATAAAATAAAATCTTGGATTTTTAGTTATTTCTTTTCGTAAATTACGACTAAATCCATTAAGTTTTTGAATCACAAATGTTTTTTCAAGCAAACCAAGATAACGATTAACAGTGTTTTTACTCATCCCAAGCTGTGTTCCAAGTTCATTAAAAGAAACTTCTTTTCCTATTTGAAAAGCAAGTAATTGAAGTAATTTAATAATTTTTCCTGAATATCTTATTCCGTCTAATTCAAGGATGTCTTTATACAAATATGATTCTATTAGTTCTTTTAAGTAGCGTTGTCGAAAGTTATTATCTTTTGCTAAAACGATTTCCGGATATGAACCATAAATTAATCTTGATTCCAGCAAAGAATCTATTTGCACACGATTTTCTATTGAATTAAGTTCAATCTGAGAAAAAGGATATAATTTTAATGTTATTTTTCTGCCTGTTAAAGGTTCACCAATATTTTTTGCAAGATCAAATGCCGAGGAGCCGGTTGCTATAATACTTATATTTTCAATATGATCAACAATTAATTTTAAATTTAATCCTATGTTATTAATTTTCTGGGCTTCATCAATTACAAGTAATTTTGCATCACCAATAAAAATTTTTAGTTTTTCAATACTTTGAGAAGATAAATAATTTTGAACATTAATATCTTCTCCGCTTACCATTAGAGTTTTTTGTGTGTAAGTTTTTAAAAAAGCTTTAAGTAAAGTAGTTTTTCCACAGCGCCGCGGACCATATATCACGATTACTTTGCCTTTTTGGAGCAATTTATGAACATTATTCAACTGTTTTTGATGAACATACATTTTCAAATTTATTTAATAAGAAGACTATATTATAATCAATTCGGTCAATTGAGTGACCAAATTATAGTTAATTCGGTCAGTTTTGTCAACCGTTGTTCAGATTTTGGTTTGTGTAATTAGTGTTTAAATTTTATTTTACCGCTTTTTTCTGCAGTTCAAAGATTTCTTTACATCCCTTTTTCGCTAATTCCAGCATTTCGGAAAGTTGGTCACCGGAGAAAGGTTTTTCTTCCGCGGTACCTTGTATTTCAATGAATTCGCCGGCATCTGTCATAACAACATTAAAATCAACTTCAGCCGCAAAATCTTCGCTATAATCTAAATCCAGCAAAGCTTTTCCGTCAACAATCCCAACTGAAATCGCCGCAACTTGCTGTTTAAGCGGATTACCTTTAATAATATTTTTCTTTTGTAATTTTTTTATAGCTAATGATAACGCAACATAAGCACCCGTAATCGATGCTGTTCTTGTTCCGCCGTCAGCTTCAAGAACATCGCAATCAATCCAGATAGTGCGTTCGCCGAGAGCTTTGAGATCAACCACCGCGCGGAATGATCTTCCGATAAGGCGTTGAATTTCCTGAGTTCTGCCGGACACTTTTCCTGCTGTGGATTCGCGCATTTTTCTCTGTCCGCCGGCATAAGGCAGCATATTATATTCGGCGGTAATCCATCCTTGTTTTCTGATACCCTGCTGGATCATCCATCTTGGGATTTTGTTTTCGATTGAAACAACGCAGACAACGCGTGTGTTTCCCGCTTCAATTAAAACGCTTCCGGTCGCGTTTTTGATGTAATTAGGAATAATTTTAATTTCGCGAAGCTGGTTATTCTGTCTGCCGTCATTTCTTGCGAGATCTATTTCAAGGTCTTTTAAATTTTTTATTTGTGGCATTTTAAGGGGAATTATAATGGATTAATGGATTAATGGATTAATAGATTTTACTTGAAAATTGAACATTTCTTGTTGATTATTGAATATTTAGTTCGGATTGTTGGATTAATGAATCGGATTAAATGGATTACGAATGTGAACGCCGTCATAAACAGCTCCGTTATGTAAATCTTCTGACCAGAGAGTATGACAATTCATCGCAATCGCGCTTTCAAGAATCATAGCATCCCAGAACGATAATTTATATTTTGAAACGAGTTTTATTGCATTTTCAATATTTTCATAATTTGGTAAATGAACATTCCATGTTGAAAGATTTTTTATAATAGAGTTTGCTTTATCAGATGAAAGTGGATTTTTAATTTTACGAGTTGTAACCCAAAAAAATTCACAGAAAACCTGAATACTTATAGTCCCGGTTTGTTCACAAAAAATACGATCAACTAATTGTATCGCCACTTTTTTTTTAGGTAGAGATGCTGTGTCAATTGAGTAAATGTGAATATTTGTATCAAGAAATTCACCTCCTTTCATGAAGTTCCTCCCTTGTCCATGTCGGTTTTCCATAAACTCCCAAATTTAATCCTTTTTCCATCAGCTTTTCATGTCTTTTTCGCGCTTTTTCATATTCAGATGTGCGATTAGAAAGTGTAGATAACCATTTTCCCACCATTGCGGAAAGAGAAGTACCTTTTTGCGCGGCAATAATTTTCGCTTGTCGGGCTATTTCGGCATCAACACGAACAGTAATATTAGTAGTCATAACATTTCTCCATAAATTCAAATAATCGTTTTGTATTTTGCACAGTTATATTATAGCACAGTTTCTGTGCAAAGTCAAATTATTTTACGACAAAATTTATTAATCTATTCGGAACAAAGATTTCTTTGATAATCGTTTTTCCTTCAAGCCATTTTAATACTTGAGGATCAGTTTTCGCTTCCGCTAAAAGTTTGTCTTTATCGGCATTAAGTTCCGCCGCGAGTTTTGCCCGGAGTTTTCCATTTACCTGAACAATGAACTGAATTGTACTGTCAATGGTTTTTGCTTCATCATAAGTTGGCCATTTTTCCTGACAAATCAGGGTTTCGTTACCGATATTCTGCCAGATTTCTTCCGCGAGATGAGGCGCGAAAGGTGAAAGACATTTAAGTAACGCTTCAATATCATTCCGCGTTGCCGATTTACTTTGTGCTTCGTTAGTAAAAATCATCATCGCGCTGATTGCGGTATTGAAGCGGAAATTTTTAACATCTCCGGTAACTTTTTTAATCATTTTGTGACGTGCTTTTTCTACATTTTCATCCTGACTTTCTACAAGGTCACGTTGAGATAATCGCCATACTTTTTGTAAAAATCTGTAAACTCCTTCCACTCCGTGAGTATTCCATGGTTTCTGCTGTTCAAGCGGTCCCATAAACATTTCATAAAGTCTGAGGGAATCAGCACCGTACTCTTTAACTACATCATCCGGATTAATAACATTTCCGCGAGATTTGCTCATTTTTTCGCCGTCTTCACCAAGAATCATTCCCTGATTATGCAATTTTATAAAAGGTTCTTTTGAAGAAACAACGCCGATATCATAAAGAACTTTGTGCCAAAATCTAGCGTATAAAAGATGGAGTACCGCGTGTTCAGCGCCACCGACATAAATATCCACCGGCAGCCAGTATTTTTCTTTTTCGGGGTCAATTAATTTTTCATCGTTGTGCGGGTCCGCGTAACGAAGATAATACCAGCTTGAGCCGGCCCATTGCGGCATAGTGTTAGTCTCTCTTTTAGCTGCTGCGCCGCATTTCGGGCAAATTGTATTCACCCATTCCTCAATATTAGCGAGGGGAGATTCTCCTGTTCCTGTCGGCTCATATTTTTCAACTTCAGGTAAAGTAACGGGAAGCTGATCCTCGGGAACGGGCACTTGTCCGCACTTATCGCAATGAATAATCGGGATAGGTTCTCCCCAATATCTTTGTCGCGAAAAGACCCAGTCATGAAGTTTATAATTGACGGCATATTTTCCGAGTTTTTTCTCTTCAAGCCAATCGGTCATTTTCTTTTTAGAATCTTTAACACGAAGACCGTTCAGAAATCCGGAATTGATAAGTTCGCCGTCGCCTTCATGGGCTTCTTTTTCAATATCGCCTCCTGAAATAACCTGAATTATCGGTAAATCAAACTTTTTCGCGAATTCATAGTCCCGTTGGTCGTGTGCCGGTACCGACATAATCGCGCCGGTACCGTAACTCATCAGAACATAATCTGATATCCAGATTGGGATTTCTTTTTGATTAACAGGATTAATAGCGTAAGCGCCTGTAAAAACACCGGTTTTATCCTTTGTGAGTTCAGTTCTTTCGAGATCGGATTTATGCGAAGCGGCTTTCTGATAATTTTTAACAGCGGTTTTTTGATTTTCCGTTGTAATTTTTTCTACCAGAGGATGTTCAGGAGCAAGAACCATGTAAGTAGCACCAAAAAGAGTGTCCGGACGAGTTGTGTAAACTTGGATATTAAGATTACGGTCTGTGATTTGTTGTCCGTAATCTGTCTTTGGTTCTCTATCCTTTGTCTTCTGAACACTGAAATTAACATCTGCTCCTGTAGATTTTCCAATCCAGTTTCGCTGCATAAGTTTAATTGGCTCTGACCATTCAACGAGTTTTAAATCGTTTAACAGTTCTTCAGCATAGGCGGTGATTTTGAGCATCCATTGCCTCATTGGCATTTTTACAACCGGATGTCCTCCGCGTTCGGATTTTCCGTCAATAACTTCTTCATTTGCTAGAACAGTTTTTAGTTCCGGGCACCAATTCACCGGGATTTTAGCTTCATAAGCCAGCCCTTTCTTAAAAAGTTGAAGAAAGATCCATTGTGTCCATTTAAAATATTCCGGATCAGTAGTATCAATTTCTCTGTCCCAGTCATAAGAAAAACCCAGCGACTGAATTTGTTCTTTAAAACGAGCAATATTTTTATCGGTAGAAACGCGGGGTTGGGTTCCTGTTTCAATCGCGTAATTTTCCGCAGGTAAACCGAAGGCATCCCATCCCATTGGATGTAAGACGTTGTATTCATTCATTCTGAGGAATCGACAAAAAATATCGGTTGCAGTATAGCCTTCCGGATGGCCGACATGCAATCCCGCGCCTGACGGATAAGGGAACATATCAAGAACATAGACGGGTTTTTTATTTTTGTCATTATCAATTGCTGCGAAAGATTTTTTTTTGAGCCAGATTTTCTGCCATTTGGGCTCTATTTCAAGATGATTATATTTAGATTCGGGCATGGGATAAATTTAGGATTGAATGATTTTAGGATTAGAAAATAGAAACATAACTCCCATAATTAAATGTTGTTATTTTTCAAGATTTAGATTAAAAATTTGTTTGATAAGTAAATTTTTAATATCATCTGAGTTGTGTATTTTCAAAGCTTCAATTGATGTTTTTACTGCTGTTTTATAAGACGATGCGCGTAAAAGTTGTTTGTTTTGAGGGATTGAGATTGCTGCGGTGCTTAATTCGTCTATACCAAGTCCAAGCAACAGATATGCCAAAAGAGGCTCTGATGCTATTTCACCGCACACACAAACTTTTATAGGTTTATGATTGTTATTCCACGCAAAAGGATATTTAATTTTTTTATTATAATTTTCATCTGTGTAAGAGATATTATGCGCCACATCAATTATAATTTTTATCATACGAATTATTGATATGTTTAGCGGGTCGTACATATGCGCGGTTTTTTCGTTTACGCGGTCAATTGCAAGACAATATTGAATTAAATCATTTGTGCCAATAGAGAAAAAATCTGTTTCTTCTGCAAGAATATCTGCAATCATTACCGCTGAAGGAATTTCAATCATCACGCCTATTTGAATATTTTCATTAAAAGATATTCCATTCTTTCTCAATTCATCTTTAGCTTCTTCAATTATTTTTTTGGCGGCACGAACTTCCTGAACAGTAGCAATCATAGGAAACATAATACGGACATTTCCAATTTTACTCGCACGAAGGATAGCGCGTAATTGAGTTTTAAAAATATCTGTTCTTTCCAGGCACATTCTTATTGCGCGCCATCCCATAAACGGGTTCATTTCTTTAGGAATATTCAACGCTGAAGCGAATTTATCACCGCCAAGGTCAAGTGTACGAATGACAACCGGTTTTTCCCCGCAGACACGCGCAACATGAGCATAAGCTTCGTATTGCTCATCTTCGGTCGGCAAATCATTTCTATTCATAAAGAAAAATTCCGTCCTGTATAAACCTATGCCTTCCGCTCCCTGATTAATCGCGTGCTCCGCCTCTTCCGGAATTTCAATATTTGCAAGGAGAGAGATTCTGTGTTCATCAACTGTTACTGCCGGTTCGTCTTTCGCGGTAAGCAGTCGTGCTTTTCTTTCGAAAGCAATTTGTTGTTTAATTTTATATTCATCAATTTGCTTTTCAGAAGGATTAATAATAATAATTCCTTCCGAACCATCAACAATCAACAAATCATTTTCGTGGATTATTTCTGTTATTTTGTATGCACCGGTAACTGCCGGGATTTCCATTGCGCGAGCCATAATTGCGGTATGAGAAGTCGGTCCTCCGGCTTCCGTGATCAATCCTATTACACGTTCCTTGTGCATTGTAGCGGTTTCAGATGGCGAAAGATCATGCGCGATTACAATTACATCTTTTTTGAGCTCGGAAAGTGATTTTCTCGTCTGACCGGTTAAATTGTGAAGCACACGATGAAAAACATCTTTAACATCCGCTGTCCTTTCGCGAAAATACTTATCGGAGATTCCTTCAAAAGATTTTAAATATTTACCTGCAACAGAGCAAAACGCGGCAGCTGCATTCTGATGTTTTTTAGCGATCAATTCTTTAATCTGGCTAATAAAAACCTTGTCTTCAAGAATCAGCAGATGTGCATCAAAAATCTGAGCGTGTTTAAGCCCGGCTTTTTTTGCCGCTTCATTTCTAACAGCTTCGATTTCATCCCGTGTCTTATTCAGAGCTTTTTCAAATCGTTTTATTTCATTATTAATCTGTTTTTTTAAAATTTTGATTTTCTGTACGCCAAAGCATTCGCCGGCAATTGGGCTAAAAATATACGCCTTGCCAATTACAATACCTTCAGAAGTTCCAATAGCTTTTATTTGTCGTTGTTTTTGCACGTTCGCAATAAGAGTAAGAGTAAGAAATATGCTGATATAATTCTTGATAAAATCAACTATTTCAATTAACTTTAATTATTAGTAAAGAAGGGTTATTATATCAAAAAGCGCTTTTTTTTGCAATAATTAATAAATAACAATTGAAAAATGATAAATAATAAATAAAAACCGGGTTCGGGTACAAATTCATAAGCTCCCATGTCAACATTTGCACCATAGGGGCGGATATTTCCAACACAGTCATAAGTTATTCCAATATCCAACCCCGTATCAACACACGGTGATGATTCTATAAGAGAATAATCGCTATTAAATTCGGGATTAGCATTTATATTTCCGGCACCGGTGAATCCGCCTTCAATGTCTGAATATCCAATATTTTTTGTTCCTGCACCGGTGAAATTATTTTCAATATTATTATAAACAATGCAATTTGTAAGTGTTATAGAACCGGCAATAAACGCGGATCCGGTATCAAAAACATTTGTGCCGTTATTAGCAATAGTACTGAAATATAATCCTACACTGCTGCTTTTTAATGAAGCAATACTTCCACAAATTGGTGCTTTATTGTTAATAATTAAAGTGTTGTAAATATTCATTTTACTGCTATATGATTCAATTGCACCGGCATAAACTAACGCTATATTATTAGTTAATCCGGCTCCATTGAGTTCAAAGTAAGAGTTAGCCACTCCATAAACAGCCCCTCCTACTTTTAGCGCTATATTATTATTTAATTCACACTGTGGTGATAAATATGCTGATGCGTCATAAACCGATGACACAATTGCTGTACTTGAATGTGAATAAATTCCACCGCCGTTGTTCCGTGCGATATTTTCTGTGATTCTGCAATTTTGCCCTACAAATTCAGAGGAATTAGACAGCATAATTCCGCCACCATTAACTAGAGAGCCGTTTTGAGATATTTTCGGTCGATTTAGACATCCGATATTAAACATTTTAAAAGATGAATTATCACATGCATACGCCGCTCCGCCGTTTTCGGCCCCGTTATTTGTAAAATAAACCTTTCCGCTTGTTACAACCGAAGAATTTCCCTGGACATACATCCCGCCACCGTCGCTTGTTGCATTGTTATAAACAATTTTCAAAGTATTATGCTCTGTAATTATCATTCCGCCGGATGATGGGATACAAGTAAGAGCACTATTATTTCCTACATAAACCCCCCCGCCTTTTTCTGCTTTATTTGTAAGAATATAACTATAAAAATTGCCTGCAATCAAATCTGCTTTTGAATCAAACAGGCATATTGCACCTCCATAACCGAAATCCGCCACTTCCTTATCTGCTAAATTGTTATTTATTTTAAATTTTTCTATATTCAGGTAACTGTTGTTACCTAAATATATTCCCCCGCCGTCATCATTGGCTTCGTTATAATAAAAATCACTTCTGTAAACAATTGCGGTACTCATTCCTGACATTGCTAATCCGCCTCCATCATTTCCTGATGAATTTTCTTCAAATATACAATCATTAATTTCGCTATATGCTCTGTAATACAGTCTCAAAGCTCCGCCGCTACCATTAGCTATATTATTTTTAAATATTGTATTATTAAAAAATGCTTTTCCATTGTAAATATAAATTCCACCGCCAAGATTTTTGGCATAATTTGAGTCACCGACAACAGAACTATAAAAATATACGTTACATTTATTAGCATACAATCCTCCTCCACTATTTTCGGCTTGACCGCGAATTAACGTTGCATTATTTGTAAAAATGATTGTTGAATTGATAGCATAAATTCCGCCGCCGTTATTTCCCGCTTTACCGTTACCTGTTTCAATCGAAGTAGCGCCTATTTTTGAATCATTTTTAACTGTTAATGTACTATTACTGACATAAATTGAGCCACCGTTATTATGAGCAATATTATCTAATGTTGCTGCTTCATTATCAAATGTTACAATAGAATTTAAGGCATAAATTCCGCCGCCGTCTCCATTTTCAGCTGTATTAGTAACAGCAACATGTGCAACTCCGACAAGTGCTCCATCATTTACTTCCAGTGTTGAATTTTCTAAATAAACACCACCTCCGTTGTTTATTGCATTACACCCGTAAATACTTGTAAATACTTCCATATTCACCTTTGCATTTTTGGCGTAAATACCACCTCCGTTTCCTGCTTCATTTCTAAGTAAATCAGTATGTATTATCATTACAAGTTCACAATTATTGGATAAATAAATACCACCTCCTTTGCCATTGATATCATCAACAGTATTATCCCAAACATGTGAATTATTAAGAATTATTTTACTACTGTTATAAGCAAGTATACCCGCTCCATAACTACTGTTCGTATTAAATTCAATAAAACAATTTCTACTTGTTACAACTGAGGAAACAGCTATTAATCCATGTTCTCCGGCATTGAGATGAACATATTCAAGATAAGAAGTACAGCTTGACGCCCAGGCGGCATAATACTGTCCGGCGTTAATAATTGTTTCTACGGTATTCATTTGATACTGAACAGAAAAATCATCTTCATAATTTCCCTTGATATTAAGACTTTTATGGTCCATAGGAATCCAGTCATTAGTGTAAACGCCTTTAGCTACAAGAAGAGTATCTCCTGATTCCGCAGCCCAAACAGCGAGATAAATTTTATCGTAGATTGCAGAAGTTCTTGTATTTTTAACGGCAGCATTTATTGAAATAGCAAATAAAATTGATAGAAAAAAATGAAT
>QMOL01000014.1 GCA_003648225.1 Chlamydiota bacterium | reverse complement strand
TTTCCGCAACGGCGATTTCATGAAGCTGTTCCATTACTTTAGCTTCATTATGTTTAATTTTCCTTTGTGTTTGATTTGAATACGTCCACCAGGTAAATCCGCCCGCGAGTAAAACAAACCAGGCTATGCCGATATAAATAGCGGCATGAGCGCGGCGAATGTCGGTTTTATGCCCGCCCCGTTTTCTGATTATGCTCAATGAAATAAAGCCGAGAATTATACCTGCAAGCCAGCCGATTATTAATAAAGGGCCAAACAAACTGACGATGAATGCGACAAGAGGCATTAAACCGGCCCCCTGAGATGAAGGGTGTTCAACCGGACTCACAAAGTCACTCGGCATATAAGCGCCCTGCTGATTCGCTCCGCAGGCGGGACAAAACATTGTATCGGGCGGCACTGGTCGGCCGCAGTTCCAGCATGGTCGCGCGCCGGAAAGTTCGATGCCTCTTTCCCGGAAAGAAACAGTTGGCAGTTGTGAATCGGAGACTCCATCGAATTGCTGTTCATTTTCAGCAACATCGAATAAAATATAACAATCACCGGCTTTAAATATTGTACCTCTTTCAATGGTTTCTTCATCGATTTTTTCTTTTTTAATAAAAGTGCCTGATTTACTGTGAAGATCGGTTATAAACCATTTGTCATCACGAAACTCAATTTTAAAATGATGAGGTGATATTGTCGGCTCATTAAATCGAATATCATTGTCATCTGCACTGCCCACAGTAGCACGGATAGTTTCAATTTCGAAAAGTTGTTCATTTTCATCATTCGGATGAATTATAAGTTTTACGAGTGCCATAATAAACAAAGTTAAATTTAAGTAGTTGAAATATTTGTTAATAAATTATATCATAAATAAGAAATAAATAGAAGTTCGAAATTCGAAACTTGAAATTGAACGTTTGAAATCGAAATGTACCTTGCTAAATTAAAAATCGAAAATCTCGCGCTCGTCGATTCTATTGATATAGATTTCGCAAAAAAATGGTCGTGCGTTACCGGAGAAACCGGAGCAGGGAAGTCAATGATTCTTGGCGCGCTGAGATTGCTGCTTGGCGGACGCGCGGATGTGTCATTAATTCGCAAAGGTGCCGAACGTGCGATAGTTGAGGGAGTATTTTTAGCAAGTGATAAAAATGACATTTGTGAACATGAATGGAAAAACACTCTTGCGGAAACAGGCT
The DNA here is from genome assembly GCA_003648225.1 of Chlamydiota bacterium. Lineage (GTDB taxonomy): Bacteria > Auribacterota > UBA3054 > UBA3054 > B51-G9 > B51-G9. Next base: position 20,593 of record QMOL01000014.1, on the reverse strand, counting down.
TTGAACTTGAATCCGAAGAGCCCATTATCATTAGAAGAGAATTGACTAAAACAGGAAGGAGCATCGCGCAAATAGCGGGAAGGCTTGTTACCGCAAAACAACTTGCCGCACTTACGAAAAATATAATTGATATTCATTCACAGCATGATCATCAGTCGTTAATCCGAAGAGCGGAACAACGGCGCGCTCTTGATTCTTTTGCAAGCGCGAAATCTTTGCTCAATGAAGTTGCCGCAACTTATAAAAAATGGCGGAAAGCGGAAAATGAATATAATGAATTGGCTAAGCGTGAACGACAACTCCGACGTGAAGAGGATTTATTGAAATTTCAATTCGAAGAAATAAGTAGTGCCAAACTACAGACAAATGAGGATAAGGAACTTTTACAAAAAGAGAAAAGTCTCGCAAATGCAGAAGAAATAGGCAATATAATTTCTGAATTAACAGCCTTACTTGAAAATGATGACCATGGAGTCTTATCAAATCTAAGAATAGCTCAACGGGAATTCATGAGATTAAAAAATCTTGATCCTGTCGCTGAGAAACTCGGCGATTCGCTCTCGCAGTCATTGATCGAGCTTGGTGATTTTAATCAGCAATTGGCTTCTTATGAAGATGGAATTGAAACTAACCCTAAAAAGCTTACTGCGGTTCAAAACAGAATCGACATCATAACACAATTGAAGAAAAAGTATGGAGAAACGCTGAATGAAATAATTGCCTTTGCTGATGAAGTAGAAAAAAAATTATCGATGATTGAAAATTTTGATGAACATGTTGCCGAATTAAAACTTAAAACTGAAAACGCGAAAATCACACTCGACAAATCCGCTGCTAAACTAACTAAAAAACGCGCGGCAGCAGCAAAAAAATTGAGCATGGAAATAAAACGTGAACTTAAAACTCTCGGCTTGAAAGACGCAAAGTTTGTTGCTCAAATGCAAACTTTAAACGAAATTTCCGCTACAGGTGCCGAGGGAATCGAATTTCTTATATCCGTAAACCCCGGTGAAGACGCAAAACCACTTGCTAAAGTTGTTTCAGGTGGTGAACTGTCGAGGATAACTCTCGCGCTGAAATGTATTATGACTAATTCCGATGATGTGCCAATTCTTGTTTTTGACGAAATAGATGCCGGAATAAGCGGAACTGTGGCGCACGCGGTTGGAGAACGGCTGAAAAAATTATCTTCTAATCATCAGATTTTTGTGATAACGCACATGCCTCAGATAGCTTCACGAAGTGAAAATCATTTCACGGTAACAAAAAAAATTCATAACGGGCGGACAAGTGTAACAATTGACAAACTTGATAAAAAAGAACGCGAAAAAGAAATCGCGAGAATGCTCGGCGGAGAAAGCAAAACGACAATCGCTCACGCGAAGGAATTATTAAATAACTAACCACGAAAAGATTTAACCACGGATGAATCCTCCTTCGGCGGGCTTTCAGCACAAGATAGAAAATAAAATTTGCTGATTGATTACTTTGCGATCTTAACGCCTTGGCGAGAGTGAAAAACAACCGCGAGGTCACGTATGTCCCGATAACATAATGTATCGGGGAAAAGCACAAGAGTCACATATAATTAATAAGAAATAAAAAAGTTTGTGAATTATGTGCCTCTTTGTGGCGAATTGGGACAATCATGAATTCTATTTGACTTTGAAGCTGTATTTTACTACAATATTACAGCGAAAATGTAAAAATGCGATGCTAAATTACTTTTGTGATGTAAGAATGCAATAATTATGGTTTATATTAATCGAAATATTCGTTTGCCGAATTGCTCCTTTTTCCTCTTAGGTCCAAGGAATGTCGGGAAAAGCACATGGCTGAAAAATGTTTTGCCGAATGCAAAATATTTTGATTTGCTTGAGTCATCGCTATATTTTGAATTATTACAAAATCCCGATGATTTAGAAGCAATGATTGGAACGGCCTCTCCGGATACATGGGTAATAATAGATGAAATCCAAAAGGTACCTGCTCTGCTTAATGAAGTCCATCGCTTAATTGAAAATAAAGGTTGGCGATTTGTTTTATGCGGTTCTTCCGCGAGGAAAATAAGACGCGGAGGTGTTAATCTTCTCGGTGGGCGGGCGATTATGTGCAACCTTGAATCTTTCTCTTCATCGGAACTACGGGAGTTGTTTGATCTTGAATTCTCAATGGAATGGGGAACGCTTCCTGTCGTTGCGCTTAATTTAATGTCGCCGCCGGAATTTTTAAATTCGTACTTTGAAACCTATATCAAAGAAGAAATAAAAGAGGAAGGATTGGTACGCGCGCTCCCCCCGTTTATTCGTTTTGTGAATATTGCAGGACTATTGAATGGTCAATCAATAAATGCTCAAAATATATCGCGGGACGCGATGATATCAAGAACTACAGTTGATTCTTATTTTTCTGTTTTGACGGATACTTTATTAGGATATTTTTTACCGGCTTATCAGCCGAAATTAAAAGTAAGAGAGCAAACGCATCCAAAATTTTATTGGTTTGATTCGGGTGTCGCGCGCGCGGCATCCGGCTTGCTTTTTGAACCGCTTGACCGATTATGGAAAGGAACGGCGTTAGAAACATTGATATTTCATGAACTGCGGGTTTATAACGAGATGAGTAAGAGAAACAGGCCGATATATTTTTATAAAACGACAAGTGGTTCAGAGATTGATTTTGTTATTGAAAATAGAAAACAGCGACCGAATTCTAAAGCTCATATTACTTGTATAGAAGTAAAATTATCTGAAAAATGGAACAGAAAATGGGAGAAACCGGCTCGCTCATTAGATAATCATAAAGGAATTTATGTGGATAAAATGATAGGCATTTATCTTGGTAAAAGAGAATATCATTTTGATAAATTTGAAGTTTATCCCGTAGCGACTTTTTTGCAAAAATTACATAAAAAAGGAATTTTTTAACCTAAACTCATACAAAACAAATGAAAAAAGTAATATCACTATCCATAATCTTTCTTTTAACCGTTACAGCTTTGAATTCTTTCGGAAAAGAAACTAAACAGAGTAAACCGGCGGTAAAAGAAACAAAAACGGCTAAAGAAGTTAAGAAGATAAAAAAAACGATAACAAAAGAAACAAAAAAAACGGAGAAAAAAATGACAGAAGAAAAATCAAAAGACCAAATTGCAGTTATTGAAACTAATATGGGAACCATTAAATTTAAGTTTCTCAAAGATAAAGCGCCTAAAACCTGCGAAAATTTTATCAAACTCACCGAAAAAGGATTTTATGACGGAACAATCTTCCATCGCGTAATTCCTAATTTTATGATTCAGGGCGGTGATCCTGAAGGAACAGGCACAGGCGGACCCGGCTACCATATCAAAGCGGAATTCAATGACACCAAACATGTTCCCGGAATTGTATCAATGGCTCGCTCAATGGACCCCGACAGCGCGGGTTCACAGTTTTTTATCTGCGTTGCCGCGGTACCTCATCTTGACGGCCAATACACGGCTTTCGGTAAAGTTATTGAAGGATACGATGTTGTTGAAAAAATCAGCAAAGTAAAAACTCTTCCCGGTGACAAGCCGGTAGAGCCGGTAATAATGAAAAAAGTTACAATTGAATAATTATGAATACCAAAGTATGTAAGTTCGGCGGCACGTCTCTGGCGAACGCCGAACAATTCAAAAAAGTTCGCGCTATAATCGAAGCTGATCCGTCACGGAGAGTTATTGTTCTTTCCGCGCCGGGCAAGCGGAATGACAATGATCAGAAGATAACAGACTTGCTTTTGGTTTGCCAGGAGCTTGCGGATCAGGGTCTTGAAATTGAACCTGTGTTCAACCGTATTCGTGAAAGATTTATAGAAATAGTTGAAGAGCTGAAAATTTCTATTGATATAATTGAATTGCTTAATGAGACCGAGCGATTAATTATTGACACACCTATAAAAGCATTTGTAGCATCGCGTGGTGAATATTTATCCGCTAAAGTTTTTGCGGCGTGGATTGATGCTGAATTTATTGAACCGGCAGAAACAATTGTTTTTCGCAACGAGGAACATATTTGTCCGTCAACATACCCGAAACTCTCCAAAAGAATAGGGGAGACAGGTTTGTATGTCGTTCCGGGATTCTATGGAGCCGATGAAAACGGACTGATAAAAATATTTCCGCGTGGCGGTTCAGATATAACAGGCGCTATAACTGCCCGTGCTGTTGAAGCGGATGTATATGAAAATTGGACAGATGTGTCGGGTTTTTTGATGGCTGATCCGAGAATTGTGAATAATCCTGAGAGTATTAAAGAGTTGACTTATAAAGAGTTGCGGGAATTATCTTATATGGGCGCTACTGTGCTTCACGATGAAGCAATATTTCCGGTCCGTGATGTCGGAATCCCGATAGAAATCAAGAATACTAACAAACCTTCCGCACGGGGAACGCGCATAGTTTCAAGCCGCGAACCAAGCGAGCGCATTGTTACCGGAATTGCGGGGCTGAAAAATTTTGTAATGTTTCAAATTGAAAAAACTCTGATGAATAAAATGGTCGGTTTCGGAAGAAATGTTCTCCAAATTTTTGAGTCAAGAAATATTAGCTATGACCATACTCCGACAGGTATCGATACAATGTCAGTCGTTGTTCGCGCGGATAATCTGGGCGATAAACTTGACTTGGTAATTGATGATATCAATCGTACGATTGAGCCGGACAGAATTGATATAGTTTCTAATTTGGCAATTATCGCAACCGTTGGTGTTGGAATGGTTCATCATGTCGGCACGGCAGGAAAACTTTTCACCGCGCTTGCTGATGAAGGAATAAACATTCGGATAATAGATCAGGGCTCTTCTGAAATAAATATAATAGTTGGAGTGAATAATAAGGATTACGAGAAAACGATTAACGCTATTTATAGAACTTTTGTGAAATAGAAACTTGAAACTTGTTCCGCGGCAAACGGCAGCTTTTACTACACAACTAAAAAGTGCCGGAGGAGAGACTCGAACTCTCACGGGGTCACCCCCACAGGATTTTGAATCCAGCGTGTCTACCAATTTCACCACTCCGGCATAGAGAGAGTAAATAAGGTCAAGCGGTAGATATTTTACAAAAATGACAATTAAAAATCAACAGGAAGAATAAAAAATGATTGAAAGACTCCCCAATGATCCCGAAATAACACCTGAACTTATTGATGAACATGGAATTACTCCCGATGAATATAAACATTTACTCGAAATTCTCGGTCGTGAGCCGACATACACTGAACTTGGTATTTTTTCTGTGATGTGGTCGGAGCATTGTTCATACAAAAATTCCCGCAAACAACTCAAGAAATTTCCTACAACCGGTGATAAAGTTCTCGTCAAAGCAGGTGATGAAAATGCTGGAGTAATTGATATCGGAGACGGTTGGGCGGTATCGTTTAAAGTTGAATCGCATAATCATCCTTCCGCGTTGGAGCCTTTTCAAGGTGCAGCAACAGGTGTTGGCGGAATACTTCGTGATATATTTACTATGGGCGCGCGACCGGTAATAAATATGAACTGTTTGCGTTTCGGGCGACCGGATTCTCATGCCGTTCGCCATCTTGTTGACGGAGTGGTTGGTGGAATTGCACACTACGGAAACTGTATGGGAATTCCAACGATCGGGGGCGATATTTATTTTGATGAAACTTATGAAACAAATTGCCTGGTAAACGCGTTCAGTCTCGGCGTTATGCGGCACGAAGAATTACAGAAAGGTTGTGCTACAGGTCTTGGAAATCCTGTTTTTTATGTTGGCGCGGCAACAGGTAGAGACGGAATTCACGGCGCTACTTTCGCTTCCGAAGAGCTATCGGAAGAATCTGAAGCTAAAAGAACTTCTGTTCAGGTTGGCGACCCGTTCATGGAGAAACTTCTTCTTGAAGCTTGTCTTGAACTATTTCAGACCGACCACATTGTGGGTATTCAGGATATGGGTGCGGCAGGACTCACCTGCAGCACCTGTGAAACTGCAAGTCGCGGCGGCAGTGGAGTGGAAATTGATGTCGCATTGGTTCCTCAGCGTGAAACCGGAATGACGCCTTACGAGATTTTGCTTTCTGAGAGTCAGGAAAGAATGCTTGTAATTGTAAAGAAAGGCAGAGAAAATGCCGTTCAGGAAATATTCGAGAAATGGGATTTGCATGCGGCAAACGTTGGGCATGTTAATGAGGACGGATTGATGAGAGTTAAATTCAACGGGAAAACTGTCGCTGAAATTCCCGCGGCTAAGATCGCAGATGATGCTCCAATTTATGATCCACCGGTTGAAAAACCGGCTTACATTGATGAAGTGCAAAGCTGGAAATTAGATGAATTTCCTCATTCAGATGATTTTAAAGATGTTTTATGCAAACTTCTTGCAGAACCAACAATTGCGAGTAAAGAAATTGTTTATAAAAGATACGATCACATGGTTCGAACAGGAACAGTTGTTTTGCCGGGCAGTGATTCCGCTGTCTTCTGGCTCCGGGAAGCCGATAAATACTTGGCGTTGTCGGGGGACTGCAACGGAAGATATTGCTATTTAAATCCGCGTGAAGGTTCTAAAATCGCTGTGGCGGAAAGCGCAAGAAATATCGTTTGTTCCGGTGGCAAACCACTTGCGTTAACCGATTGTCTGAATTATGGAAATCCTAACAAACCGGAGATTTACTGGCAATTTACTGAGTCCATTAATGGACTTTGTGAAGCGTGCGAAGCTTTTTCAACACCGGTTACCGGTGGAAACGTCAGCCTTTACAATGAGAATCCGTCCGGGGCGATTGATCCCACACCATTAATTGTAATGGTTGGGCAAATTGCTAATCAAAGAGATATCACTACTCAATGGTTTAAAAATGAAGGTGATTTAGTTTACCTTATTGACGGTTTGCAGGAAGATAAATTAATGGGAGTCGGTGGAAGTGAATATATGCGTAGAATTCATAATTTAAAAACCGGCAATGCGCCGGTAATGGATTTGAAAAGAGAAAAAGCCGCGCAAAACTGCTGTCTTAAGTCTATCCGCGAAGGTATTATTAACTCGGCACACGATTGTTCTGAAGGCGGACTTGCCGTAACGCTTGCTGAAGCGTGTTTCACATCTCCATCTGACATGGTAAAAACTGCTAACCAACACATTGGGGCTAAAATTGATTTGTCAGAACTTTTCGCGAAATACAAACGAAAAGACGCAGCTCTTTTCGGCGAACAGCAGTCGAGAATTGTTGTTACGGTTAATCCGGCCGATGAGTGGAAATTAAAAACTATTGCGAGTAATCATAAAGTTAGTGCGTGGAAACTAGGAAAAGTTGGCAGCGATAAATTAACAATTTCCTACAAAGGAGAAAACATTATTAACGCGCAAGTGGACGAATTAGAAAAAATATGGAAATCCGCTTTGCCAAATTTATTTGAGTAAGGTGTTAATTCGACTTTTAAATTTTAAAACTTAAATCTATATATGGAAAATTATAATCGACCAAGAGAAGCTTGTGGAGTGTTTGGTGTTTATGGTGTTGACGAAGAGTTAGCTTCAACAATAACTTATTTCGGACTCTTTGCCTTGCAACACAGAGGACAAGAAAGCGCGGGAATAGTTGTAAACACAAACGGTAAACTTCACGGTCATACAGGAATGGGTCTTGCCGGCGAAGTTTTCACACCTGAAATTCTGAGAAATTTGAAAGGAAACTCGGCAATCGGCCATGTCAGATATTCAACTACCGGCTCAAGTAACGCGAAAAACGCGCAGCCGATACTAGTTGATTACGCAAGAGGACAACTGGCAATCGGGCATAACGGGAATCTGGTTAACGCGCGGGCATTGCGGGATGAGCTTGAGGCATCCGGCTCGATTTTCCAGACAACTACCGACAGTGAAACAATAATACATTTACTTGCCCGTCCTTGTTATGGTGATTTCAGCGATGTCTTAACGAAAACATTAAGGCGATTGCGCGGAGCATTTAGTCTAACAATGCTAACACCTGATTCTATGATTGGCGCGCGAGACCCGCAGGGATTTCGTCCGTTGGCAATTGGAAAACTTGGCGATGGTTACGTTCTTGCATCAGAAACTTGCGCGTTTGATCTTGTCGGCGCGGAATTCATACGTGAAGTTGAACCGGGCGAAATAGTAATAATTAACGAAAAAGGAATTAACTCGCATTTTTTCAGAAAAGACAGAAAAAAAGCGCTCTGCATTTTTGAATATATATATTTCTCGCGTCCGGATAGCATATTTGACGGGAAAACTTGCCATGTTGTCAGGCGTGAATTAGGAAGGCAATTAGCGAAAGAACATCCTGTAGATGCCGATATAGTTATAGCAGTACCTGATTCAGGCAATTCAGCAACACTTGGTTTTTCGCAGGAAAGTGGTATCCCATTTGAATTTGGCTTTATAAGAAACCATTATGTGGGTAGAACTTTTATTTCGCCTACACAGGTTGAACGTGATATGAAAGTGAAAGTTAAACTTAATGTACTACCGGATGTAGTGCGCGATAAAAGGGTGGTAATAGTTGATGATTCAATCATTCGGGGAACAACAACATTATCGCGAATTGTAGAACTTAAGAAAGCTGGCGCTAAAGAAGTTCACGTCAGGATTAGTTGTCCTCCGACAAAATGTCCATGTTTTTACGGAGTTGATTTTCCAACCAGTGAACGTTTAATTGCCGCCAATCATTCTGTTGAAGAGATCACCGCGTTTTTAGATGCTGATTCATTGGGATACCTTAGTATGAACGGAATGTTAAAAGCGTGTGGAGGAAAAGACTTTTGTATGGCATGTTATGATGGCAATTATCCTGTTCCATTTGAAGAACAGGTTGTAAAAAACGCGCTTGAATAAATCTGATAAGATTAAAAAAATACAATCACTTGACTATTAATTTAATTTTTGTTACAATTTACAGCAGTTAAAAATATATAGTAAATTATAAATATATAGAATAAGTACTTTTGAAATACTTAAATAACTTATGAATTAACATATGGAGTTGAACAGCATGAAAAACATCTTACTCATCATCGTTGTAGTTATCGCAATTGTACTTGGCGGCCTTTGGGGCAAAACCATTGCTGACAAGTCAAAATCCGAAAAAAATCTGAATAATCAGTTGAGCATTCAAAAGAAAAATGTTGAATTGAAAATTGCTGAACTTAGTGCTGCCAGTAAGGCACTAAAAGCTTCGGAAGCTAAAGCGTTAAAACTTGCCGCTGAATTGAAATCAACTAAAGAAGGTCAATTGTCTGCCGCCAAAGGAGAGATTGACAAGCGTGAAGCAAAAATTGCTGAACTTAAGAATGCGGCTAAAGATTTACAAACTAAACTTGCAACATTGAATAAACAACTTGAATCTTCACAGGCTGATCTTGATGCTAAAGACAAAAAAGTGGCCAACTTGAACCAGGTTATTACCGGAAAAGATTCGAAAATTGCTGAACTCAACAAAACTGTGAATTCTTGGAAAGAAAAGGAAAAAGCCGCTTCTAATCTTGCCGAAACATACAAGAAATTACTTCTTAAAAATAAAATAGCAATCGAACCTAAAAAGAAATTTGCAGGTCATGTACTTACAATTCATAAAGCCCCTGATTTTCTAATCATAGATATCGGCGTAAAAGAAGATCTGCCTGTCGGCCAGGAACTTAAAGTTATCCGCAATAATCATTTCATAGGCAAAATTACTGTTAAAAAATTATTGGATGAAGACGAAAGCCTTTCTTATGCTGTTGTTAAATCTTTGGTTGATGCTAACGATTCTGTAAAAGAAGGTGATATAGTCAGTAATTAATTTTCAATCAAACTAATTCCATGTTAGCCGGATTGTATATTAAGAACATTTTTAAGGCATTGTGGAAAGTGATGATTGTATTTGTAGTTTTAACTATTTCTGCTTGCAGTTCTATGGATGATAAACGAAGAAGTGAAGCAGGTAGTACAATTCCATGGAATAGGCCGGCACCTTGGGAGGATAATCCTGGTATTACTTCGCCAATTCGCTGGTAGCGGACGGGATAAGACTTTAAAAAGAGCAGAACCGCTTCCGCGGTTCTGCTCTTTTTATTTTATTAATAAATAACGAATAACAAATAACAAATAACGAATAACAATGAACCAATTAACTTACGTACTTATTAATCCTTACATAATATATAAATCTCGCACAGGCAGCGTTATAAGCAGACTACTTTCACGTTCAACAAATATGCATATTGTAGGTGCAAGAATGTTTGCGCCGAGTCAGGAACTTGTGGATGACTATTTGGATGCGTTGAATTATGATCATAAAGATGGTGATACAAATCGAATTGACGGCTTTATATATGATTATGTTAAAAAAAGATATGCACCGTCAAGCGACGGCAGCAAAAGACGTGTTATGTTGCTGCTGCTGGAAGGTGAAAATGCTATTGAAGAACTTAAAGAAAATGTGGTTGGCGCTATTATTCGTGAAAATGTCGGTGAAACGATCAGAGATACTTTTGGCGATTATATTGAAAATGAAAATGGGGACGTGATTTATTTTGAGCCGGCTGTTCTTATTCCCCGAACAGTTGAATCTGCTAAAAAACACATTGATGTTTGGATGAAACACGCAGATAATGATAGTGGAATTCTTGAAAATGTGGCCTTCCCTAAAAATGCTGATGTTCAAAAAACTCTCGTTATGATTAAACCTGATACACTTGCTCAATCAAGAACACGCACGGGCGCTGTTATTGATATTTTTGCGAAAACAGGTTTGAAAATCATCGCTATTAAAATTATACACATGACCGTTGCGCAGGCAATGGAATTCTATGGCCCGGTTCGGCAGTTCTTTATAAATAAGTTTGCCGATAAAGTAGGTGATAAAGTTAATCGTGCTTTATCAAATGCTTTTGAATTCGATATTCCGGCTGAAACTGTTGAAATGGTAAAAGAACAGTTGAAAGTGAAAAATGCAGATAATGAATTCGGTAAAATTGTGAACTTCATCACCGGATGTGATCCGTGGAATACACCGGAAAGCGAATGGTCGACCGCATCGAAAGAAACGTGTATCGCGCTGGTGTATCAAGGTGAAAACGCGATTGAAAAAATCAGAAATCAACTCGGTAGTACTGATCCTAATAAAGCTGCTCCGGCGACTGTTCGTAAAGAATTCGGTCAAAATGTCATGGTAAATACTGCTCATGCGTCTGATTCACCGGAAAATGCGGAACGGGAAATGGGTATTTTAAAAATCGCAGAAAATGATCTGGTTGAAATTGTAACACGGTAATCTAATTTTATCAGTAGGTTTTTAATCTACAGCTTGTCCCGATAACGAAGCGTATATCGGAAAAAACAATGAGAAAAAAGACAACAGCAAATATCGTAAAACCTGCACGTTGGCGTGAGTATTTATCTATCGCGCTTTTCATTTGTGCCGTTTTATTATCCTTTGCATTGTTGACTTATCATAATAATGAAGCCGGCAATGACTCTTCTTCACCGCAAGTATGTAGCAATGCGGTTGGAACAATCGGCTTGCATACCTCTGACTGGTTATTTAAAATTTTTGGTGTTTCAGTTTATATTTTTCCTATTTTGCTTGTTTCTTTTGCTGCTATGATGTTTATGCGATTTGCTTTTCCAAAAATCAAAAATTTAATATTAAGATTGCTTGCTCTTTTCGGATTATTAATTACATCGGCATGTCTGTCAGATGTTTTTTACAGTTCTCGAGTTGACTTCTTGAATATTGACAGCGCAGGCGGAATTGTAGGTAAAATTATTAACGGCTCTTTTTTAAGAGTTTACTTCGGAAATATAGGTTCTACAATTATCCTTATTGGCATTGCTTTGATTTTAGTCCTCTTTTTGTTCGATACCAGTTTGAGAAACGGATGGTATTTACTCACTTGGCTTAAAAATGTTATCGCCTGGTTTTTTAAAAAGAGTTATTTCTTTATAAAATGGATTTGTATTAAAGTTTATGCTTACACTACAGCGGCTGTAACTAAATTAAAAGAAAAGATTACTAAAGACAGAGCAGAAACACAAAGTAATATTAAGACCGTTATTGTTGTAACAGGTGATAAAAAGAACCGGAAAAAGAAAAATGTTACTGTCGTTGCACCCCCGCAAAAAACAGTACAAACATCTGTAAGCACTCAGGAAATTGAAATACCTGTCCCGATTTCTCATAAGGAAATTAATGAAAAAGTAGAAAAACAAGTCGAAGAAATATTGCCGCCGTATGAAATCCCTTCGCCTGATTCATTGGAAGATTTAACCGATGATGACATAGGTGAATTGGAACAGGAAGCAGAAGCAACAACGGAGAAACTTAAAGAGACATTTGTTGAATTTGGTGTTAAAGCCGATGTGGGTAACGTTATCTGCGGACCTGTTATTACTTGCTATGAAGTTCATCCGGCGCCAGGAGTGAAAGTTAATAAAATAACGAGTCTTGAGAATGAAATCGCGATGGCGATGCAGGCAAAAAGCATTCGTATTGTTGCCCCGATTCCCGGAAAAGATGCTGTGGGAATTGAGTTGCCTAATCAATCAAGAAGAATGGTTACTTATTCCCAGCTTGTTCATACAGATGAATACGACAAAGCCTATAAGGCAATGATATTACCATTGTCGTTAGGGCAAAGTATTGATGGCGAAGCATTTATTGACGACTTGACAAAAATGCCTCATTTACTTGTTGCCGGAGCTACCGGTTCGGGGAAATCTGTTTGTATTAATACTATTTTAATGAGCATACTTTTGAAATTTAAACCTAACGAACTTAAACTTATTCTTGTTGACCCTAAACACGTTGAATTAGTTCCTTATCATAATCTTCCTCATCTGCTTTTTCCGGTTCTTAACTCACCGGATAAGGTGCCTGACGCACTTGAATGGTTAATAGAAGAAATGACATTGCGATACAAATATTTCGCCAGATTTGGTGTTAGAAATATTCAAATGTTTAATGAAAAAAGAAAAAATGATAAACGTCCCCTTGAAATTAAGTCCGGAGCCGAAACTAGAGATGTGCCTGAATTCCTACCATATATCGTTATCATTATTGATGAATTGGCTGATCTTATGATGGTTGCCAAAAACGAAGTTGAAGGCAGAATTATCAGACTTGCTCAACTTGCCAGAGCAGCGGGTATTCATATGATTATCGCAACACAAAGACCTTCAACCAATGTTATTACCGGGCTTATTAAAGCTAATATTCCGGCACGTATCGCTTTCCGCACAACTTCGAACATTGATTCCAGAGTTATTTTGGATCAAATGGGAAGTGAAAAACTACTCAGTAGAGGTGATATGCTTTATAAATCGCCTAACGCGAGTTCTATTATCAGACTTCAAGGCGCTTTCGTTTCCGAAGATGAAGTTAAAAAAACTACTGATTTCATACGTGAACAAAGGCAACCTGACTATGTTGACCTTGAAATCGTTAAAGCCAAACAGCAAAATGATGAGGTCTTCCATGATGATAAAATCGATGAAGCTATTAGAGTTGTCGTTACTTCCGGCCAGGCAAGCGCTTCATATTTGCAAAGGTCGTTAAGAGTTGGATACGCGCGCGCCGCAAGTCTTATAGATATAATGGAAATGAAAGGGATAGTTGGACCTAAAAGGGGAGCTAAGCCTCGGGATATTTTAATTACGCCTGATGATTTACCGCCTATTGCTTAATATGATATAAATATTGAATAAAATTATGCAGAATAATAATTTGAATATATCTCTAAATGCCGATCCTGATTCAGTAAGGGAAGCTAATGAAACCATTGGAGAAATCATTAAAAGAACCCGTTTGCAAAAAGGAATTGAGATTGAAAAGGCATCAGCAAATACTAAACTTAAAATTCAATACCTTCATGCTATTGAAAATAACGACTTCGACACGATGCCAGCACCTATTTACGCTAAAAATTTTATTAGGATTTACGCTAATTATCTTGGACTTGATGGTGTCGAGATTTCAAAAAAATATGACTTGAAAAACATCGATGTAATTGGATTGCCACCTAAAAAAAAGATCGCGTTAACTTACTATATATCATCATTTTTTCATTTCTTATTTAGACATCCATTTGTTTTACTTGGCTTAGTAGTTGTTGTTATTATTCTGTTCTTTTATCCAAGCTTTTCTGATGATAATCAACATGACAGTGAAATTTCCAATCCGCCTCCCGTGACTCAATCTTTATCTCTTGACAACTATCAACCGGTATTCGACCTTAATGACCCGCTTCCAAAATCTTAATGATGCTTAAGTTATTTATTTTATCTCTCGGTTGCGCTAAAAATCAAGTTGATACAGAATCAATGATGGGATATCTTTTGCCAATAGGATTTTCTTTAACAAATTCCCCGCAATCCGCTGATGTTATGTTAATTAATACTTGCGCTTTCATTGAACCGGCAAGAGAAGAATCAATACAATCAATTCTTGAACTCGTGAATATTAAATCACATAATCAAAAATTGATTGTCGCGGGATGCCTAACTCAACGTTATGCTTCACAACTAAAAAAAGAAATCCCCGAAGTTGATTTGTGGTTAGACATTGCCTCTGAAAACTCCATCGCGGAAAATGTTGCCACATGGTTTCCCGAACAATTATCTCTTATTAACCATAAAATATCGGTTCGATTAACACCGCCGCATTACGCGTATTTGCGAGTTGCCGACGGGTGTGACCACTTATGCTCTTTTTGCGCTATACCAGGTATTCGTGGTTCGTATAACTCGGTTCCTCAAGCTGATGTCATTAATGCCGCGCGGCAAATGGCCGGACAGGGCGTTATTGAGTTGAACCTTATCGCTCAGGACACAAGTTTTTATGCTAATGATTTAGACACAGAATCCTCTCTTCCGAATTTGCTTAAACAACTGTGCAAAATCAATGGAATTAATTGGATTCGGCTTCAGTATCTTTTTCCCGCGTCTATAACTGATGAGCTTATTGATTTAATGGCGAGCGAAGCCAAAATTTGTCCTTATTTTGATATCCCGCTTCAGCATATTGCTGATAATGTTCTTAAAAGTATGAAGAGACCGGGTAAAAAATTTACTTTGAGGCTTCTCGATAAAATTAAAAAAACTATTCCGGGCGCGGCGATAAGAACATCTATGATTGTTGGCTATCCTAATGAGGGGGATGAAGAATTTAAGGAACTGAAACAATTTATTTCCGATTTTAAATTCAATCGCCTCGGCGTTTTCCAATACTCACGTGAAGAAGACACTTCGGCTTTTATTTTGGGGGATCCTGTACCGGAATCAGTAAAAAATGAACGCCAACAAATTATTATGGAACTTCAACAGAAAATTTCACTCGAACATAATAATAATCTAATTGGTAAATCCCTGCCGGTTATTATCGACTCTAATGAATGTAATAACGCTGTCGGAAGAACTGTTTGGGATGCACCTGAAGTTGACGGCTTGGTTTATATAGAAAATTCACCCGAGATTAAGCAGGGAACAATTGCTGATGTCGAAATTACTAAAGCGGATATTTATGATCTTTTTGGTACATCAATTCTACCACGCGCTTGCCTTGGCCATCAATCAACTAATCCATCAATCTATTCTTCATAATGAATGCTGCTAATAAAATTACTCTTTCTCGTATTCTTATTCCTTTTATCTTTTTACCGGTGCTTATGTCAGATATGCCATATGGCAAGACTATCGCGCTGTTTTTGTTCGTGATTGCCAGTATTTCCGATTGGCTCGACGGTTATATTGCCAGAAAGCTGAAAATAACAAGTGATTTCGGAAGTTTAATCGACCCGCTTGCCGATAAGATACTTATTTCCGCAGCTTTAATCTGCTTTATTATTATTACTCCGGATATTGTTAAACCATGGTATGTTGTCGTTATTATTTCAAGAGATTTTCTCGTTACCGGTTTGCGCCTGCTTGCAGCAAAGAAAGATACGATTATGGCAGCAGAATCTATTGGGAAGCATAAAACCGCCTGGCAAATGATTGCAGTTATTTCCACGCTTTCTTTTCTTTCATATATAGAATTCTCCCGTTATTTTCCCGAGAGGATATCAAACCTTGTTTTGGATTATGTCCCGTTTGTTTTAAGAATATTGTATGTTGTCATTGTTGCTTTAACGCTCATCTCGGGAGCTTTGTATCTTTGGCGTTACCGTTCGCTATATAAAAATAACCTGTGAAACAAAAAATATCGAAATTTATTGCTACTTTTGGCGGCATAGGACTCTTTCCTTTCGCGCCGGGCAGCGTTGGCTCTATCGCGGGGCTTATTATCTTAGGGGCAATCTCATTTGCTCCATCTGCCGCGTATCAAATTATTCTTCAAATTTTATTTCTGCTTATTTTTATCCCTCTTGGTGTGATTGCAAGCTCCGCTTACGAAAAATATTTTCGCAAAATCGACCCTAAAGAGGTGGTGATTGACGAAGTAGTCGGAATGGTAATTACTCTTTTCGCTCTGCCTTTCTCATTATTCAATGTTATTGCAGGATATCTGCTATTCAGATTTTTGGATATCGTTAAACCTTTCCCAATCGGGAAATTACAAAATATCAAAGGAGGGTGGGGGATTATGGCAGATGACATCGCTGCCGGGATTGTAAGCGCGGTAATTCTTCGGCTTTTGATATTTTTTATCGTAAGCTGATTAGGGGTTGGAAAACGCGCCTGTTGAGTTAATAAGTTATTAAATAACGAATTAGTCAGTTAGTAATTAGGCCGTCCCTTTCATTGACAAAATTTATGGTTCGCAAAATTTCTACTCTATCTTACTAAAATATTCACATATCTCTTCTGCCGCGTTTTCTCCCGCGTTTCCATGACATAAATCTTTATGTACTTTTTTTAGTTCCTTAATAGTTTTGTCATAATAGTTTTTGTCCAAAAGATATTTTTTCGCTACCGGTACAATACGTTTGCAAGTCATTTGGTGTTGAATAAACTCGGGAACAATTCTTTTGCCGGCAATTATGTTTGCAAGATTAATAAACGGTAATTTAAACAGCACGCGCGCAACACAAAAAGTTATGAAATTCACACGGTATAACACCAATGTCGGCTTTAATGATAACGCGGCTTCAAATGCAGCCGTACCTGATGTCGCAAGCGCTATTTCAGAGTTGTGAACAATATCGTACATCGAATCATCAATGATTCTCAGAAAATCCGACGGGAGTTGAATCTCTGACCGTTTGACTTCGGCAAGTATCAATCTTTTCAATCCCGGGCGCGCGCATGACAGAATAAAAAATAGATCAGGAACTTCTTTTCTTAATTGTAACGCACTTTCCAGCAGCACCGGAAGTATTTTTTTTATTTCATTTTCACGGCTGCCGGGAAGTAATGCGATAATTCTTTTGTTATCAGGAATGTTATTACTTTCTAAGAATATGGGATCAGGTTCAAAAGATTCTAATTTCGATATTAATGGATGACCAACATGTTTTACAATTAAATTTGTCTTTGTGTGAAATTTATGTGTGGCGATTGATATTGTATCATTATCATGAACAACCCATTTGCCGCCTTTGTTGTAAACATCAACTTCAAATGGAAAAAACACAAGCATTAAATCCACAACTTTTCTCACCGTGTGAATTCTGCGATGACCCCAAGCCCACAATTGAGGGCTTACAAAATATATTACCGGGATTTCAGGATGGGCTTTTTTAATCTTTTTCGCGAGACGAAGATTGAAACCGGGATAATCAATGAAAACTACCGCGTCGGGACGGTCATCATCAACATGCTTAAGTATATCATTAAACACCTTTTTTAATCTCGGATAACTTTTTGCGACTTCAATTAAACCGATAACCGATAATTCTGTGATATTATGAATTAATCGCAGCCCTTCCTTTTCCATTAATGGTCCGCCAACACCATAAGCATCCGTTTCCGGCAAGCGTTTTAAAAGTGATTTTACAAGATGAGAACCGTGTTCATCACCTGAAGGCTCTCCAGCCACAAAAAGTATTTTCATATTTAATTTAAAAATAAGTTTTAAATAATGGTACTACTTATAATACATTAATTCACCACCCACGCCAAACACTTTATTTCTTCCCACAATTTTCAGAACCGGAAAATATTTTACTTTTCCGCTTGGAAAACGAAGGCCCTGTTTGCCAAGCGCCTGAACTATCACTTCATCTGTGTCACCGTTTCTCAGAACATCGATTTTATGTGGATCGATTCCTAACAATACGTATTGTTTTAACACTTTGCCGACGGCATTTTTATGATAAACAAGAAATTTATTCGGACTAGTTCCAATCTTATAAAATGCGTCATAGCCGCTGAGCTTCAATTTGTACATAGTCCATTCTTTCACGCCGGAATTATCTTGCGCGTAAAGATTTTCTTCTTTGGACTTGGTTTGGTAAATATCTGCCCATAAACCTAATTTCTTTTTCCGGGCTTTTAATTCTTCTTTTTCGTATTTCCCGTCATCATCTTTGCGCCTCGCTAAACCAAGTGAAATAAGCTCCTTGCTCACATCACGAATCCCTTGAGCTTTAACTCTTCCTATGACATTATTATTATCCAAATCTTTTTCGATATAAACTGTAACTTTTTCACCGAGAAGAGCGCTATTTAAATAATTTTGCGCTTCTTCCACTATAATTGTCATCTTCTCGGGTGTGTAAATACCATATAACTTAACTGTTTTTGGTTTTCTCAACGATGAATTAAAATCCACCCGCGGAATCACACGCACAGTAATAGTGTTAGCGTCAATAATTTCTTTTACCTTTGCGTCTCGGAGGCTTGCAGCCTGCAAGGGAAGATTAACGATTAAAGCAAGCATCAATATAAAAAAGAATTTCATGGTCCCTCCGTTTTAAAAATAAAATAAAACTGAAAAAAATACCGGAAAAGTGATTTATTTATAGGTCCATTTTTGTGTTGCGGCAAAAAGAGAGTTTGCGAAAAAAGCAAAAGTTAATACGCATATCAAGGTTAAAGTTTTAGTTTTCATTTTTGCCTCCTTGATTAATGATATTTTGTTAAGTTTTTGTTGGAAATGTTTTTTAACAACCAACTTTCAACATATACATATTATACCACGAAATGATAAATTTTACAATGTTGCGAAAGCTGTACGGGAAAAGTTGACACAGATTATGGATATCCATTTATATTGCACACTATTATTCTTTAAAATCAACTATTATAAAATCTGTATACTCGTTCAAGAAATCGTGAAATTAAATACGAATATTTAGGGTATTCTACTAAAAACGCGTCATGCCCGTATTCAGACTCAATTTCATGATAATCCGCTTCCCGACCCGACTTTCTTATCGCGTCAACTAATTCCGCCGTCTCGCGTGGAGAGAATAGCCAGTCGGACCTGAAGGAAATAAACAAAGCTTTAGACTTTATTTTCGATGCTCCTTCTTCAAATGTATCACAATCTTCCGCTATATCATAGAAATCCATTGCCTTTGTAAGATAAATATAACTGTTGGCATCAAACCGAGTTACAAACTTATCTCCCTGATAATGAAGGTAACTCTCAATCTCAAATTGCTTGCCGAACCTTGAACTTACATCGTCATTTCGTGTTCGGCGACCGAATTTCTTTAACATTGATTCGGAAGAAAGATAAGTAATATGACCTATCATTCTTGCTATAGCCAGACCATCAACGGGTAATTCTTTGCCATAATAATTTCCTCCGTTCCAATGTGGATCACTAATTATTGATTGCCTCTCAACCTCTGAAAATGCAATTCCCTGAGGCGATAACCTACCGCAGGTTGATATTGGAATTATGCTCCTGACTTTTTCAGGGTAAACAGCTGCCCACTCAAGAACATTCATTCCGCCCATTGAGCCACCGGATACGGCAAGCAGTTTATCAATCCCAAGGTAATCAAGCAATTTCCGCTGTGTATTTACCATATCTCTGATTGTAATTACAGGAAAAGATAATGCGTAAGATTTGCCGGTTTTCGGATCGATTGATGAAGGACCTGTCGTTCCTTTGCATCCTCCAAGACAGTTTGAGCAGACTATAAAATATTTGTTGGTATCAAATGCTTTTCCGGGGCCGATAAGAGGATCCCACCAACCCGGCTTCTCATCTCCTTCAGTGTAATATCCCGCACAATGACTATCACCGGTGAGCGCGTGAGTGATAAGAATGACGTTGTCTTTCTTTGGAGCAAGAGTACCGAACGTTTCATAAGCAACAGATAGCGGGGAGAACTGTTTGCCTGATGTTAATTGAATTCCTTCATCAAAAGTAATAGACTTCTTTTTGGTAAATGTTTTATTACCAACGGATAAAGTTGAGGCGATACTGGGATCCGCCCAACTTTCAGGTTTTATTTTTATATCTTGTGTCATATAAAATAGAAAAAGCGCCCGCTAAAAAGCAGGACGCTTACAACTTTTTAGCACATTTTTAACGTGGAGCAATTCGTAAAATCACCACAATATAATTTAATGATTGAAATAATATGATGATTTCAATCTTCTTAATTATTCAATCATAATGGTGGGGAGAGGAGGATTCGAACCTCCGAAGGCGAAAGCCAACAGATTTACAGTCTGCCCCGTTTGACCGCTTCGGTATCTCCCCAC
>QMOL01000013.1 GCA_003648225.1 Chlamydiota bacterium | reverse complement strand
GTTGTTTTCTTGTTTAGCATAAGAATGACCTGTCATCCGGCAGGTAGATAAACACTCATCAAAAAACCACAGGCAAATATAAGCAAATAAATTTGTCACGATTCTTCGGGACAAATTTCCTCCTTATAAAAATATAACAATCTTTCGGCTACTCTTTTCCGCCAAAGGAACTGATTTCATTTTCTTATCGGTTTCCGAAATAATTTTGCCGGCTTTATTATAATAAACAACTTTCTTTACTCCGGCAGGAAGATAAATTTTATCTTTTTTCACAGCCACAGGATTTGTGATATCATTTATTTTTATTTCTATTTTTTGGCGTGATGCGGTTATATCTAAAACATTACCATGCAAATTTATTTTTGTGATTGTCAAAGAGGGCCAGTCAGTCGGCAATTTCGGATTAATTGAGAAACCATCGGTCATCGGTTGAAATCCCATAAAACCGTAAATCATAACTTGCGGCACAAGCACACTCTCAAAAAATTCCTTATCAACACCGAGTCCGCCTGCCGAACCGCCCCCCTGTAGAGTACCTGCTTCGGGATGATTTTTGTAATATTTTCTATATCCGCCATTTTTTTGAATATCACCAAACCAATTGATAATTATTTGTAAACGCTTCCATGCATCATCCGCGCCGCGGGTTTTCAATCTTGCCATAAGATCATGATATGAAAAACCGAGTACAGCGCCGCCGTCCTGCACCTGGCCACCGAATGGAATACTTTCCGGCGCCGACCACACGTAATTATAATAATCAATATTTCTTAAAGTTGACGACCGGGGTGCGAATTTGAATTTATAGATATCCTTCCCTTTTGACGTATCATTCTGAATCAATCTTTTTCCGCTAATCCAATCGACAATTTGTGTTGATTGATCTTCATTAGCAAAACCATAATAAATTGCTTCACAATTCACAAAAGTATAACCATAATCGTGAAGCACACCATCCGAATCGATTGATGAGCCGAATCGCCCTGTAGTTTTATTCCAGAACTGCGTTGAGTTATTTTTAATTTTTTTCGCGAGATTTTTTAAATAATACGATTGATATGTATTTTTATCTGTTAAAACTTTCCATTCAGGGTGCTTTTTGATTTGCTCTTCCAATTTTGCCATTTTGTTTATCGTGTCATAAAGGTAAATTGTCGCAAGGGCATCTTTTCCGCCGAAGGGCATAATATCCCAATATCCGTTACCGATTCCCACGCCGTATCGTACAGTTTTTTCCCCGTTTTTATCAACCAGAAGACCGCTTCTGCCACTATGACCGACCCAGGGAACGGAAACACATTTATTAGATTCAACCTGAAATTCTTTTATCGCGTAAACGAGCGCTTTCCGCATTTTATAAATATTGTTTGTAAGAAAGTTTTTATCTGCTGTCCAATTTATAAAACTATCGCATGTTTGAAGATAAATCGCGTTATTAACATCATGCCGGGTATCAACAGTGGTAAAAATCGCGTGAATATTTACGGTTGCCGGTTTTTCGTTTCCAAAACAAATTTTGATTTTTGTAAGAGTGTCGTTTGTACTCCAGCAAGAATTTTTTAATAAAGGGATCGCTGTGAAAACTAATCCGTCAGCTGATTTTATCGGCTTAAAATATATACGCCGCTTCACGTTGAAATTCGGATACAAAACTGATGTCCATTCTAAATATGGTTTGCTGGAGGGTCGCCGCGTGACCCGGGTATGCCGGGTTTCCCGGCGACCTGATTTGTCATCAGAATTAAGGGCGCCGGGGACAGCGTCACTCCATGTCCATTCAAGACGAATGTACGGCACCGCAATTTCTTTAACGGAAATAGGTGGAGATTGGATTTCCGCGTTTGGTGCTGTTAATTTCAACTCCCAGCCAAGCGTTTCATTTAATCCTATAGTTTTCGCGTTTTTGATTTTCCAATCTTTAACACTCGTTGTTCTTTGCGTATTATATGTCGCCTCTTTAGCGAAGTGCCAACCTTTTCCACCACTTTGCCACCAAGTCGGGAACGGCCATCCGTCGGGTAAACCGAGTCCTCTGTGCTGATGACACGACACATAACCTTCATCGCTTAATTTCCGGTTAGAAATAGCTTCACGATAAGACACCCGTTTCGGGTTGTTTTTAATTGGTTTAATTGCAGGCCATAAAGTTGATTCGGTTGTCCACTGCATATTAAAAGTGCCGAGCAGTGGAACAGGATAATGAAGTACAAACATATCGCGCAGTAAATTCATTTCTTTTTGATGTCCCGGAACAATAAATTCGGAAAAATTAGATTTTGGATTGTTAACGAGATCAAACATTCCCCATGGCGAAGAGCCATAAGTAACAATTACAAAAGCGTTATTCCATTTAATATCATCAAAGTTTTTATTTTTCCAATTTGCTGCGTAAGTGTCTGAACATTTAAAAGTTTTATCGATTGGTATTTCCGTTATCCTGCCTTTTTCATCTTGTAAAATAATTTTGCCGATTAATCCCGCGGGACCGGGATCCGGGCCTTCATTAACAACCTGAATAGCCACAATATTTTCTTTATTTCTAAGTTTTGGTTTTAAATTATATGAAGATGTTGTTTTCCATTCGCCGTTTGAGCCAACAAAGATATTATTTATAAAAACTGTATTTTCATTATCTGATGTCAAATAAATTTCAGCTCTTTTTATTTTATCCGGTAAAATAAATGCCTTGCGAAAATACGATGTTCCCGCGTTAGGTGAAGAAGAAGCGCTAGTCCATATCCATTTTAATCCATTTAAACTTTTAGAATAGTTAAAATCTTCCGTTTGTTGATTTTCTGTTTGGGTTCTTGATTTTTTGATTTCCGAAGTGCAACTGAAAGATAAAATTGTCAGGAAAATCGTCAGATAAAAAACTTTTTTCATTTTGCTTTCGGGTTGGTTGGGTTATTTATATGATCAGGACAATTCTAACTCTACATCCTTATCTTCTTTCGGCCAGTATGATTCTACATTATTAACGTCTATCGGCACGGCTCCTCTATCAATTATCCCCTGATTTTCGGGTTCTTTAAGTGTAAAAACAGGTTTTCCCCATTCAAGAGCTTCACAGCATAGTTTTTCTGTTTTGCCTCCCGGAGCCGCATAAGAGAAGAAAGATTCATCAGCAATCGCAGCAACGAGTTTATTTCTAAGCATAGAAGTTTCTTTTGTAATTCTTGTAACATTCTCCGGGAAAGATGAAAGGATAAGCATTCGCCCGTCATCAAAAGTTTTTCCCAGGTCTTCAGGCAGTTTGAACGATTCAAGTGATTTGGCGATGCACCAAATAATTCCTGTCGCGCCTGCGGCGAGGCTTCTCAGGCATTCCCGCTCCATTGGCGAATGGAACCCGCTAATGAATGACATTTTTTCTCTTGTTCTCATTTTAAAAACAAAATCGTAGGATTGAAAAATCATCACACCGGGACAATTAACCGAAACGAAGAGACCGATTTTTTTATTATTGAGCAGTTCTGTATTTCCTGCAGCAGATATTTTTTTAGGAGTATTTGCGCCGAAGACAGCGGTAACTGTTTTTGGGTATAAATCTGTCAGGAGTGATGTTTTCATTAGAATTTGTTGATTCAGCTAATCAGCTGTTTTTTTCTCCCACCGATATTTCGTAAGTTTCATTATCTTTATTTTTCGCGAAGATATCTAATTGAACTCCTTCATCCGATTCCCAAACAAAGTTTCCGACAAACACTTCGTTTTTCTCGTTTTTCTCAAGAAGAAGCGTAGTAGATTCACGCATGGCTTCCGTCACACCATCCATTTCCGGAGTCGCAATAACAAGGTAAACACCAAGCCGGGCGGCGAAACGCAGGAGTTCATCTCTTCTTGCCGCGTCGATTCCGTAAAAAGCTTCATCGAAAATAAGGACACGGATTCGCGAACCGATTTGGTTAAATAGCAACGCGCTCATCGCCATAATAAGCAAATAATTCGGGACAGCCTGTTCACCTCCGGAACCGAGTCGTCTAATATCATTTGTCAATTCGATTCCGTCTTTAGCGCCTACGGTTTTAACATGGAGCTGATAGTCAAACCAATGTCTGTAATCGAGAAATTTCGGTAATGAGCCGTCCGGTTGAATACGAAGTTGATCAAGTCGTGATTCAAAAAATTCTTTTAATCTTCTTTGTGATTCAACATCAATTTCGCCTGCTCTTCGTACAATGCCGTAAACTTGTCTGTATTCATTTTTAATTTTCTGAGTAAATTTATATTGAGTGCGGCCGAAGCTTAATCCTTCGAGCATAAGATTAACCGAGGCAAGGCTTTCTCTTAATCTGTAAAGGTCGCGTGTATATTGATTTGACAAATCGCCGAGGATAGTTTTTTCAAGAAGTTTTCTTCTTCTTTCGCTTACCACGCCTTCGATATTTTCAACTTGAATGAGCAGTTTATCATAAAGATCTGCAGCAGTTTCATTATTTTGGTCATTCAATTCATTTGTAGACTCATTATAAGTGAAAGCGTATTTCGCCCATAGGAGTTCGTGATGCAGAAGTCCGCCTCGCCCTTTATTTACATCGCCTTCCAAGCCGACCAGACTTCCAATTTCGCGATTGACGGTTCTTTCCTGTTCGCGAATATATTCATTAAGTTTTGATATTTTAATTGATCTGCCTTCACAAACAATATCGATATAATGTTCAATATCTTGTTTATGATCAATTGAGACAATTTCTTTTAACAGGTCATGCTGCTTTTGAAGTTGAATTTTAAGTTCGTTGCGATGCGAATCAATATCTTCCGCTTGCTGTTTTGTGATATCGAGTCGTTCATTATTTCTGGCAATAACTTCATTCGCTTTATCCCGTTCACGCTCGAGTGAAATGACTTGTTTTCTTGTATTATTGATTTGCTTTGTCAAGTCGCCGGTTGTTTGCGCATTCTCATTTTCTTTAATTGCATCAATCTGTTCGGTCAGCTGAGCGATTCTTTTTTGCGAACGGCGCGTTATTGTTTTCACTTTTGAGATTCTTTCTTTAACATCTTCAAGCTGCGATGTCAAAGTTTCATATCTTTGAAATCGGTGAGCAACGCGCCATGGAGAGATTCTTTGTTCAATATCATCTCGAATTGTTTTAAATTGTTTCGAGATATTTTCAAAAGTTTCAAGTTGTTCAGAAACATCTTTTATTTTGGAATCTATTTCTGCCAGCTTTGCTCCTCGCTCATTTTGCGATGTTTCAAGAGCTTTCTGCCTGCGAACAACTCCGAGCAATCCCCGCGCGGGCTGCGCGACTCGTCTATAAGCCAAGTTATGGTATGCGATACCATCGAGAGCGATCCAGTCACCTGATTTTATTTTTTTATCGGCATCTTTTATTTTTATATTACTCAAATTTATGTCAAGAAATTTTCGTACAAGTTTGTCTTTTCCGGCATCAAGCATTGAAGCAATAGAACCTGCGGCCGCGGCTTTCGGTTTTGCTTTTTCTAACGCGGCAGTATCGGCAATAATGATATTTGGATATTTCGCGCAGGCTAGTTCGATTACTTCATCTAATCTATTCTGTTCAACGAAAACGGCACCGAGAAAATTTTCTCCGAGCCAGGCTTCAATAACATCCATAAGTTGCGGTGGAGTTTTTTTCTTAAAATCGATAAGCCGGTACAAAGGAGACCAAACGATGTTTTTAGCGTCAAGCTCAGCTGCGAAATCAGCGTAAGAGGAGATTTTAGGTAATAGTTCTACCGAGCGTCCGGCGCCGATTGTTTTCATTTCAATTTTTTCGCGTTCGCGTCTCAGTTCATTTTTACGCAATAGGACGGGCTGTTTTTTATTATCAACTTTATCAAAGGCGAGATCAATTTGCGCGAGCAATCTGTTTAAAAGCCGCTGAAGTTCAGTTGTTTCCATTTCCTGATTTGACTGGACCTGACGATAAGCTTCTTTTAACGTGCTTAGCGCGCCGTCAAACGCTTTAACATCAAGATCCGATGAAACTTGAGGAACAGAAATTCTATCAAGAGTTCTAAGTTGTTCACGCAGCAGGTCAGAAAGATTATTCCGCGCGGAAGTTGCTTCTCGTTTGATATTATTATATTTTGTAGATTCAGCTTCTGTTTCTGCTTCTCTGGCATTTAACTCTTTAGTAACACGATTTCTCTCCAATTCAAGACGTTTCATCTCTTCAAGTAATCGTCCCGGTTCTCCGATT
Organism: Chlamydiota bacterium; assembly: GCA_003648225.1. Taxonomy (GTDB): domain Bacteria; phylum Auribacterota; class UBA3054; order UBA3054; family B51-G9; genus B51-G9. Next base: position 15,719 of record QMOL01000013.1, on the reverse strand, counting down.
TGTAACTCCGCCAAAACCGAGCGTGTTTGCTCAAGTTGAGGAACGATTGTTTCGAGTTGATTTTTTGAATCAGCGATTGCCTGCTCATATCGATGGATTGCGCGTTGGATTCTAACAGCTTCTTTATCGGTATTTTCGTAAGCCGAACGTGCCTGAATATATTTATAACGTTCAATTGCTTCCCGAGCTTCGCTAATTCTCTGAACCACCTGTAACGCTTCTTCAAGAAGGTCTTTTTCCTGTTTTAGCGCTTTCAAATCAGCTTCAATTTTGTCAAGATTATGAAGTGTTGACTCAATATCCTGAAAAACTTTGTGGTCAGGCGCGGGAAGAAGAAAAGCAAAGAGCCCTTCAAAATTTCTCGCCTTAACCACAAGTTCTTTATAAGATTTACTCGCTTTCAGCAAGTCCGCAACGCGTTCGAAATTTTCACGTCCGCCGAAAAGTCTATTAGCAATTTGAGTCCTGTATCTTCCAATATCATAAACATGCGGTTTACCTATAAGTTGTATCAATTCGCGCTTATCAACGGGCCTGTAAAGCGGATTTTCACTTTCTTCAGGATTGGCTCGAATAGTCAGAGGAATATCTTTCAGCGATTTCTCAATTATAAATCCCCATACTTCCGGACGCTGATCAAGACTTTGAACAAAAGCTCCGATACCAATTGTTACAACATGCTTCATTTTCGGGTGCCAAAGTTCGAGCGCGGCATAGCCTACCGCACCGTTTTCACGAACAACTTTCCCGCTTTCAAAATCATGACGAAGGATTACGCCGGCAAGAGTTCTTCCCGCTTCGGATCTTGGTCCGAAGATAGTAGCGGCATTATAAGTGAGTTGTTGTCCGCCGGTGAGGATAAGATGCAGAGCGTCAATAATGGTTGTTTTGCCTGTCCCGTTATTTCCGATAAGGAATAAGCTGCCTTTAATGTCGATAGTTTCATCGGTGAAATTATGAAAATTAATCAACCTAAGTTCGCGCATTTCATAACAACTGTATGCGTCAAGGGATTGGAATTTAGTAGTCATCGTTTATATTTTGGATTTCGCGTTAGCGCCCGGCGTATGTGTCCCGCGTATGCCGGGATGCCAGGTAGATTTTGGATTAATTGGACTTATAAGTTGAATAAGACTTATCGGTGCCATAACTGATTACCCAATACATTATTCTTTGTTTTCCGGAGTGTAAAGTTTCATTATTTCTTTAAAAGTAAGAATGTCAGGACGATAGCAATGAATCCCAGGTAAGAATTCATACATCACATGCTCTTTCATTCCGCCGGGCAGAATTTCATCATCAGCAACATCTGCTTTTTCAACCTGAACAATAAATCTATATCGAACAAGTTTCGGGAAAAGGCGGCGACAGGCTTCGAGAATTGTTTTGTCCGCGTGAATATTATCACCAAGTTCTTCTATAAATCTGTTAATGCCATACTGAACAAAATCCGCGAGAAGAAATCTTATTGAACCTTCATCGTCATAACTTGCGTGAAGGTCGCGTAATGTCTTCTCATAAAATTCAACAAGAAGTAAAAATGCTGTACATTCGTCCCGGCGGGTTAAATCGAATAAATCACGCTGGTTTGGCCGCAAAGCGTTATTAAATTCCTGCGGTTTTATCAATCGCGCGACCTTTCTGTCAACGTATAATTCCCAGCCGAAGAAATGAGTAAAGAACTGGTGAAAGTCATCCTGATGTCTTCTGACATAATCGAACAGATCGATATCGTCTTTTCTGTAAAAGAAAGGCGATTCAGTCAAAATATTTAGAACAGCGCGAACATGATACAAGTTTAGTTGTTCGAGATATTTATCAGTTCCTTCCTGAAATTGTTCATCGAAATCCATAGTTGTTAATTGTAAATTGTTAATCGTTATTTAAGTCAATTAGGTCACTTAGGTCAATTTATTTCCCCGTTTTTAGTCGCGGTAATTTTGTAATTCGGTGATACAAACTTCCACTTCTTGCCATCGAATTCCGCGCACGCGTTTTCCCGCGTTTTAGGAGGATGCAATTTGTACGACAAACGACTTTTATCTCGTTTTCGTCCAAGAACATATGTTTTTACAGCATCAAGATAGGAGCGAACATCCGTTGGTTCAATAAGTTCGATTTCAGCGATAGTTTTTTCTTTTTCCCCTTTAAGAAGAGTGGTATTTATAAATCGCCCAAGCCGGGCGATTTTTGATTTTTCAAGTTCGCGTTTAAGCTCTAAAGAACCGGTGTTTGGTTTTAAAATACTGCTTTTAAATGCCGGGCGCGGCAGGCGCTTGCGCCAGTATGTCGGTCGAGGCGGAGCCACGCGTCGTGATGGTGTTCCTCCATTTCTATCATTAACTTGATTAGCACTGCTGATAAGTTCTTTCAACCACGCGCGAACTTGTTCAATTGAATCTTCGTCACAGAGCATAACTTCTCTTGTTCTTGTGCGAAGGGCTTTAATTCTTATATTTCTTCTTCTAATATCGTCAAGATGCCGCCTGATTTTTCTGACAAGAGCGCGGACCTGTTCGTTCACTCTCTGGCACAGCTCTGTAAAAAGGCCTTCCGGAGCGAAAAAAGGGACTGTATCCGCGAGAAGCTCGCGGGTTGACTGCATTTTATCAACCCACGGTTGAGCAAAAGGATTTGACAGATAATGCTCGCGGGTTGCCATAAAAGCCATATCGAGCAGTTCGCGTGAAGGGCCGCTGTTCCACGCGCGAATTCTATGATATAATTCCGGGCCGTGTTTTGCGACACGCTGTAAATATTGGTCAACATATCTGTCTAACCAATCAATAATTTCCGGCAGGGATTCGAGTTGAAAAGGTGAAGAATTAAACGCGGCAATTTTGGCTCCGAATTCGGTAATCTCAGTTGCAATCAACATACATTTATCATTAATATCCGCAAAGCATCTCGCGACGCGACGCAAGTTATATTCATCCGTGAGCTTTGAGCTTCGTATTTCTTCCACACGGGAAAGAAATTCCTCAATATCGTAAAGATTGTCTTGATCAAGTATTATTATGTCAAGCTCATGAGGGGCAACTAATGAATTAAGGCTGTCAAGCAGACTTCTTGTTCCGTCGCTTAGTTTGTAAAGAAATTTTTGAAGACGGCGGTCGGAAATCCGCTGCATTCTGTATGGTTCAAGCCGGCGGTCAAGATTATTCCATGAAACAAGCTGTTCCATATCAGCGCGAAACGTCGATAACGTGTAATCCGATCCGGTTAGTTCTTCAATAGTTTGTTGAACTGCGTCATAAACATCATTATGGTACTTCTCAATTTCATGAGCACGCCGCCTCAGGAAAAGAAAATTTAAAATAACAGCATAAATTTCACTGCGCTCTGTTGAAAGAAAAGCATATTGTACTCGGGAAACATGTCCGATAAAGTCCGGTATTGGTGCAACTACACGAAACAATTCCGGTTGATCGGAAATAAATTCATCGAAGAAATTTTCGGTAAAAGAGTTTTCTTTTTTTATGTTATGGATAGAATCTTTATTTTTTTTCAATTTTTTTGCCATTTTTTTCACCAAAAACAATATTATTTTAAACACAAGATATTGTATCAAATAACACCCGAAAGTGCAATATACATTTGATATTGAATATTGAATATTTTGCCCTTCTGTCTTTCCCCATATTGCAAAAAAACATATTTTTTACTATTATAAATTCTACTTATTAACTTACTGACTAAATTTCATGGAGAAATATATGAAGTTATTCATGCTTCTCACTGTTTGTTCCTGTATTTTATGCTCTTGCAAAACCATAACCGCCAAATCCATTATTGCTGCAGACGGCATCAAATGGGAAGAAGCAAAAAAAATAGTTCCCGGCAACTATCCCAGAATGGCTGAACTTCGCGATGGGTCTCTTATGCTTACATTTGAACATGGTATAAAAGGCGGAGTCGCCATCTCTATGATTAAAAGTTCAGATGACGGTGTTACCTGGTCAAGACCGACCCGAATCGCTTTTACAACAAATAAACATGATTTCGCGAACGCTTTTCCGCTTCAGCTTCAAAGCGGAAGGATTTTAGTCGTGTTTCGTGATCACATCCCTCTTCCGAATAAAAATGTAAATTACCGTCTGCCTGTTTACGCGAGTGATAACAATGGAAAAACGTGGTATTATTATTCGATAGTTGAAAATTATAAAAAAACTTCGTATTATCTCGATGGTGTCTGGGAACCCATTTTCTTACAACTGCCGAACGGAGAACTTCAATGTTATTATGCCGATGGGCGTGATCATGGTATCGTTATGCGTTACTCGAAAAACAACGGAAAAACGTGGAGCAAAAAGAAAATTAAAGTCGCAACTTGTAAAAAAGGGGACGGAATGCCCGGAATTGTTCAACTTCCAAACGGAACAATTGTAGCTGATTTTGAAAGCGGAGAAACTAAAGATAAGCTCGTTGTTGTTCGATGCACATTTTCAAAAGACAACGGCAGAACCTGGTCAAAAAAATGTCCGCTGGTTTATGAAGCTCATAACAAAAGCGGAAAATCAAAATGGTCGGCTTCAGCACCGGGCATCGCGCGTCTTGAAGACGGCAGGTTAATCGCCTCATTTCAAACTGATGAAAACGTCAAATATAAAAAAGGAATAATATATATGATGAGGGCGGGAGTAAAAATCCGTCGTGGTTTTCCCGAAAAAAGTTTTTTAAAAAAAGCCAAACAAAAAATGTTCTCAAATGAAAATACTCAGGTGAAAACCTGCGCCGATCCTTTTATTTTAAAATATAAAAATACTTATTACTTGTATTGCACCGCTGAAACTTATTTGACCGATCTCGGAATTCCGGTTTACAAATCTAAAGATTTAGTAAATTGGGAAGGTCCTTGCGGGAAAGGGCCGAATGGTCTTGCTCTTTATAAAGATGATGTCTGGGGAAACAAAATGTTCTGGGGCGGAGACGTTGTTGAGAAAAACGGGAAATTCTATATGTATCCCACAACCGAAGAACATTTAATAGTGGCCGTAAGCAATTCCCCTCTCGGTCCTTTCAAACAAAAAGAAAAAAAGCCGATGCACAAATCTCCAAAAGAAATTGACGGTTCGGTTTTTATCGATGATAATGGTAAAGCGTATATTTATTTTATCCGTCTCGAAGGTGGGAACAAAGTCTATATGGCCGAACTTTCTAAAGACCTGCTCTCTATGAAAAACAAAACAATTAAATTCTGCTTAGAATCAGAAGAAGGAACTTGGGAGCGCGGACCAAATAAACCCCGCGCTTTTGTTACTGAAGGAGCTTATACATTAAAGCACAACGGTTATTATTATTTGACTTACACGGCAAATCATTTTATGAGCAAAGATTACGCTGTCGGTTACGCGACATCAAAGAAACCGACCGGACCATGGAAAAAATATAAAGGTAATCCAATCTTAAGCGCTACAGAAAAGGTTCATGGACCCGGAAACGGCATGTTCGTTCTTTCGCCCGATAATTCTGAAATGTTTATCGCGTATCATGTTCATAATTCTACCAATTCTGTCTGGCCACGCAAGCTCGCGCTTGACAGAGCATATTTTAAGAAAAACCCAAAAGGCGGACCCGATATTCTTGTAGTTAACGGACCGACAGTTGAAAAACAGCCGGTGCCAAACGGACCATAATCGGTTGTCCATCATGTCCATTTCGTCCATTTAATTTAACACTCTTTTACAATGACCTCAAAACAACGTGTTCTTCTTGCAGTAAATCACCAAACGCCGGACAGAGTTTCGATTAACTATCTTTCTAACCCCGGAATTGACTCACGACTAAAAAAACATTTTGGACTTACCGCTGATGATGATGAAGGTTTGCGTAAAGCGCTCAACGTAGATTTCCGGCAAGTTTTCCCGGCATACACCGGGCCAAAACTTCATGAGGATATTCCCGACAGACATATAAACGAGTGGGGAATTCATTGTCGTTGGATTAAAAACGAATCGGGTGGTTATTGGGATTTCTGTGATTTTCCTCTTAAAAATGCTACTATCGAAGACATTGAAAAGTTCCCATTGCCTTCCCCTGATGATTTTGATTATCAGTCCATTATATATTTCGCCGAAAAATATAAAGATTACTGCGTGATTCTCGGCAACGCGGGCATTCCCGACATAATAAACGGAACAAGTATGCTCAGAAGTATGGAGCAAGTCCTCATCGATTTAATGCTTGACGACCCCGCATGCCTTCGCTTAATTGAAAGAAGAGTAGAAATTCTTCACGAAATTATCAGCCGCTCTTTGGAAATAGCAAAAGGAAAAATCGATATGCTTTGGATGGGAGAAGACCTCGGTACACAACATTGCCCGCTCATCAGTATTGAACTTTTCAGAAAGCACATTCGACCGAATCATCAAAAATTCATTGACCTTGCTAAAACTTATGACATTCCCGTTATGGTTCATTCATGCGGCTCAAGCAGCTGGGCATTTGATGATTTTATCGAAATGGGCGTGGCGGCAATGGATACTCTTCAGCCTGAAGCAAAAAACATGCAGCCTGAATATTTGAAAAAAAACTTCGGTGATAAACTTGCGTTCCACGGCTGCATTTCCACTGCAGGTCCAGTTGCTTACGGAACTGTTGCCGATGTTGAAAAAAATGTTAAAGAAACATTGGAAATAATGATGCCCGGCGGAGGATATATGCTCGCGCCAACACACGCTTTGCAGGACAATTCGCCTACAAAAAATGTGTTAAAAATGTATGAAGCAGCAATGAAATACGGAAAATACTGATTTTATTGAATCAGAACTTGTCCCGAGACCGAATGCGCTCGCGGATAAGGCAAATAAGGACACATAAGAATATTTTAACAAGGTAATTATTCCTAATAAAACACCCCCGGCATGCGCGGGACACTCATGAGTATTATTGCATGTTTATAACCCCAAAATCCAAAATACAATGAAAAAAAATATCATTTGCTTCGCACTTTTATTAATACTTCCTGCCATTTGTTCTGCAAGTGAAATTATCAATCCGTTTCCAAGACAAATAGTTGAACAAACTCAGGTTAAGGAATTTAATTTCAACAAAAATACTGAGGGTTGGAATAATGTAATAAATTGCGACGTGAAAGCAAAAAACGGAAACTTAATTATCACATCTTCGCATGATGACCCGCAGGTATATTTAAAAAATATTTCCTTTAACGGGCCAATAATCATAAGCTTAAAAACAAAAAGTAAAAGTAGAGGAACTTTACAATTCTTCTGGACAACTCCCGCTTCACCAAACCCAACAAGCGATAAATCGGCTACTGTTATCTCTATCCCGGACGGAAAATGGCATGAATATTCAGTTGAAATACCGGTAAAGTCTAAAATAACAATGCTTCGCCTCGACCCTTATGGGGCAGAAGGCGAAATGGAAATTGACTGGATTAAAATAAATGAAATCAAATATCACCCGCTTGAAATTGTGCAGGTTCTTCAATCGAAAGATTTTGTGGAAGCTGTTGTTACAAATCATTCCAACGAAAAAATAGCATTTATTTCCGGTGACAAAAAATTTACAATTAATCCTGCCGAAGGATTAAAAATTAATCAAAAAATCAATAAAAATTCCCCGTTTGAAGCATTTACTTTTAATTTAAAACCTGCCGGAAAAACAAAATTTCCATCTCTTGTTCGTCCGGTGAATAATATAAACTGGTCTGCGGGAACTAATTGGTTGAATTTTAACAGTGGGAATTTGAATTTAAAAGTTACACCAGACGGCATCGGGGCAATGATTTATTATAAGAAAAATCTTTGCGCGGCAATCTTTCCAATAGCTAAAATCGGTAATAAAATACTGAATTTTAAAATTGTCGCTTTATCTTCAAATAAAATAAAATTAATTTCAAAAAATGTTAAAAACTTCACTATTGAACTCAAAAATAATTATATAAAATATAATCTCGAAGCGGATGAAAACATAGAAGGACCCATCGTTAGAATTAAAGATTCAATTGAGCAAGCTTTATTGCCGGGAATTGAATATCTTGGAAAAAATGAAAAATCGTCAACCGATCTGGATTTAAAAATTCCGGCACACATTCGTTATAAACCGGATAAAATGTGGGTAACGATGCCGTTAATGGCTTTTGTAACACCAAAAAGTTCTGTGGCAATGAAATGGCAAAATATGAACCTGCAACCTTATTTCGCGGTGCCGGATTTCTTTAACGGTGCTGATGGCGGTATGATGGCCCTTGAAGGTAAAAAAATTAAAGTACTGATAAAAATTTCCAATGGATGGAATAACGGAAAAACTCTCGAAAATATTATCGAATGGTCAGTTAAATCTTCCGGGTTGCCAAAACTTCCAACTCCACCCCGCTCAAACAAAAAAGAAATCGAACTTTGCCTGAAAGGAATTGATTCCGTGCATAATGAAAACGGATGGGGACATTGCGCGGACGACCATTTCCAAAAACGTTTCCATGCAGATTATGTGTCGCTGATTTGGCGCGCAACAGGGAAAATTGAGAAAACACCTGATCTTATCCCCGGCGGCGGACATTTGCCTTCACCGGAATCTTTTTTCATTACCGGTCGTGCGGATAAATGGTTGAAAATCAGAATTAATCAGGCGAAAGAAATGATTAAATCACAAAGACCGGATGGCTCTTTTCACTATGACGGGAAATTCCAAGAAGGGCATTTTGAAGATACCGCAAGCGGATATTGCGCGATTCCGGCTGAAAGTCTTTTACGAACCGCATATTATACCGGTGACGAAAAAGCGCTTACCGCAGGACTTAAAACCTTGGATTATATTTCGCGATTCAGAACTCCTCGCGGTTCGCAGACGTGGGAAATCCCGCTCCACACACCTGACATTCTCGCTTCTGCAAGAATTACAAAATCGTATATTCTCGGATATAAATTAACCGGTGATAAAAAATATTTAAAAGCTGCGAGAAAATGGGCTTTAACCGGAATTCCTTTCGTTTATCTTTGGGGAAATCAACCGATTATGAAATACGCAACCATCGCTGTCCTAGGCGCTACAAGTTGGATAGCACCAAACTGGATCGGTCTGCCGGTTCAGTGGTGCGGCTTAGTTTATGCCGATGCTATACTTGATCTTGCTGAATATGACAAAACATTCGACTGGAAAAAACTTGCGAAAGGAATTTTTCTTTGCGGCGAGCAGATGCAGTACACCTCCGGAAAAACCATTGGCACTCTTCCTGATTCATTCACTTTAAAAATGCAGACAAGAAATATTTATGATATTGGTCCTTTGATGCTGATCCAGTTCCAGCGCCGCTTCGCCGGAAAACAATGTGGTATCTATGTCGCAAGAAGCGGTAAGAAAATCATCACCGCGCCATTTCCGGTAAAAATAAAAAATGGCAAAGCGATAATCAAAGCTGAAAAAGGATTGAATTATCAGGTAATTATAAACCAGAAAATTAGAAATATTAAATCAATGGGCAGCGATTCAATAAAACTATAATTTGATTGCTACAATTCTTGCTGATTTACAGCCGCATCGACCACTAATATTATACCGGTGCGATATAACGGAATTTAATTTTAATGCAAGGTAATTAATGAAAATAATGAATTTATTTATATCAATTTTATCTATATTATTATTTAGCGGTTGCGCATTTTATCTCGCCGATAAATCCGCCGATAAAAATATAGAAGTTTTAAAAGTTATTGTCATGAGCTTTAATATTCGCAATGCAGATGGGGATAAAGACACTTCTAACAGTTGGGATAATCGAAAAAAACAAATGTTTGATGTCATTCGATGCAAATCTCCGGATGTTATTGGACTGCAGGAAGCGTATGCCAGCCAAATTGCGGATATCAGGAAAAATCTCCCCCAATATGGCGAAGTAGGTTTAGGCAGAGATGGCGGGATAAAAGGCGAGTATTCCGCGATTCTATATGACCAGAATCGATTTAAAATTGATGAATCAGGTACTTTCTGGCTTTCTGATACACCTGAAAAACCATCGAAATCTCGAAAGTGGGGCAATGCTTGTATTCGCATTTGTACTTGGGCAAGACTAATTGAAAAGAAGTCAGGACAGGCATTTTATATGTTTAACACTCACTTAGATCACAGATCCCAATTATCAAGAGAAAAGAGCGTCCGGTTAATAATGGCTTATATTCAGAAGCGAAAACATTCTGATCCGTTTATCTTAACCGGAGATTTCAACATGGGTGAAAACAATCCCGCTATTCTGTATCTCAAAGGTAAAACAAAAGACCATTCCCCGATAATTTTAGTGGATACATTCAGAACTCTTTATCCGAATGAAAAAAATGTTGGAACTTTTAACGCATTCAAAGGTTTCACTAACGGAGAAAAAATTGATTATATATTCGTTGAACCCAAAACACACACTTCGGCGACATCTATTATAAGAACACATAAAGAAGGCAGATATCCTTCTGACCATTATCCGATAACCGCGTCAGTTTGTTTTGGAAAGGGCAGTTTCACTCACCCTTTAAAAAAAGAAAAAAACCGTTTTTCTTTATGGCAGCTTCCAACGGAAAAAGATTCCATTATTTTAAGTTATGTCATTAAAACAGATAAAGGAAAATTAATTGTGATTGACGGCGGTTGGCTTGATGACGGCGAATTTTTGAAAAACTTTCTAAAAGCACACGGCGGGCATATTCAAAGTTGGTTTCTAACTCATTGTCATGATGATCATATCGGTGCGCTTTCCTGGATTTTAACTAATAAAGCAGACATAGTAATCGATAATATTTACGCCGCATTCCCTCCTCTTGACTGGATTAAAACAAATTCTCCGGGCACAGTCTCAACCGTAGAAATCTTTCAGGCGGCATTGACAAACGCAGGGAGAGCAACTATCACACCCCACGCGGGAGATACATTTGATATTGATGATGTACACATTGAAATATTAAACGATTATGATCTCGCGATTACCCGGAATTGTATTAATAATTCAAGCATTTTAATAAAAATTTCCGACCCGTCAAAATCAGTCTTGTTTCTTGGTGACTTTGGTAAAATAGGCGGAACAAATTTACTTACAAACATTGACCGCGAAAAGTTAAAAGCCGATTATGTGCAAATGGCACATCACGGGCAAAACGGTGTCGGTAAAACTTTTTATAAAATCATTAATCCAAAATACTGCTTGTGGCCTACTCCGTCCTGGCTATGGGACAACGATATAGGACGCGGATTTAATTCAGGAATCTGGCGCACTATCGAAGTACGTAAATGGATGAAAGAACTGAACGTTATTTCGAATTATGTTGCTTCATTCACATCCTCACCACAATTAATTTTTGCGGCAAAAAATTTCGCGACAGAACTTTTAACAAAAAACGAAATAGATCCTGAAGTCCCTTTAGATAGTTATGTCTCACTCGGCGAATGGAATTCTAAAGATAATCCTGAAATCTCTTTGCCCCTTCGCGATGCAGATAAATATGTCTATCTGTCTTCCGGTTCTGTCGTTGAAGTTAAATGCCGGTATGACGCCGGTTCAGCGAACACGCTAGGACGCTGGTCGATAAACGATGGAACTTGGCATGTTTCTTTTATCACAAATAATATTCAACAGCCGAAAGACGGAAAATTCCATATTTATCGCGCGACTTTGCTTATGGATTTAGGTGAACTAAAACATTTCTCCCTAACTCCTTTTGATAAAAAATCATCCGGAGAATCTTTCACCCTTGATTATATTCGCATTAAATCTCCATTGATGATTAACCCTGTGGACGCGCCAAACAGTAAATTCGTTTACACAAGTCTTGCTGAATGGAATAAGACCAACGACTTTGAAAATTGGACTGTCAATAACGCAAAAAATGTAGCAGTTTCCAATGGTTTACTTTCGGCCAAAAGTTCGGATAACGGAGACATTCAAATTCTTAAATCTTCTACCAGCGGTTTGCCGAAAATCAATTTAGACTTAGATTCAAATAGAATTTTAGAATTCAGGTTAAGACGTGATGATACTACCAAAAACATAGAAATTTATTGCGGCACTAATGTGAAACCCGAATTGTCATCCGCTACAAGAATTAAAATTCTTGCTCACCCGATGCCGCAAAAAAATAAATTTTATACTTATCGTTTGGATATGTCAAAATTTAAACCATGGAAAAATATTTTGAAAACTTTTCGGCTCGATCCTGTAACCACATCCGGCATTTCTATTGATGTCGATTACATTCGTATAGGTCATATTATTCACAACAAGCCAAAGAAATAGATAAATGCCAAAACTTACTATAGCATGCTACTACTTCCCGAATTATCATCCTAACGATGCGAGAAATTGCAAATTAAAAGGTAACGGTTGGGCAGAATGGGAACTTGTTAAATCAGCAAAACCACGTTTTGAAAAACACCATCAGCCAAATATTCCGCTCTGGGGTTATACTGATGAAGCCGACCCGGAAATAATGTCAAAAAAAATTGATGCCGCGGTAAATCATGGAATTGATACTTTTATTTTCGACACGTATTATTATAATGACGGGTCATTTCTCGAACGCGCACTTGATGAAGGATTTTTAAATGCACCGAATAATTCGCGTATTAAATTCGCGTTAATGTGGGCAAACCATGATTGGCTGGATATTCATCCATATAAGAAAGTTGCTCCGGTCAAAATTCTTTATCCCGGAATTGTTACAAAGAAAACGTTTGAACTAATTTGCGATACTGTTATAGAAAAATATTTTAAGCATCCTTCTTATTGGAAAATCAACGGCTGTCCCTATTTTTCAATTTATGAACTGAATAAATTAATGGAAAGCTTCGGCTCAATTCACACAGCAGCGGAAATGCTTGAACTATTTCGCGATAAGGTTAAAAAAGCAGGTTTTCCTGATTTGCATCTTAATGCTATTGTCTGGGGAAACACAATCCTTCCAGGTGAAACACAACCGGCTGACCCGGCAAACACTGTGAAAACTCTCGGTTTCAACAGCGTTACGTCTTATGTTTGGATTCATCACGTTGCGCTTCCGGAAATGCAGACTGATTATCTTTATGTCCAAAAAAAATATTTTGAATATTGGGAAAAAGCAAACATAATGTTTGATGTTCCTTATTTCCCGAATGTTACGATGGGATGGGATTCAAGTCCGCGAGCATTTCAGGAGGATAAATATGATAATTCCGGCTATCCGTTTATGAATACAATATCCGGCAACACGCCCGAACGTTTCCGTGAAGCGTTATTTGCCACAAAAGAAAAACTACTCGAAAACGAAAAATCCAATGAAAAAATCTTAACAATAAACTGCTGGAACGAATGGACTGAAGGAAGCTATCTTGAACCGGATACAATTAATAAATACGCTTATCTTGAAGGGGTTAAATCGTTAATCGTTAATTGGTAGTTGGTAGTTTTGGATATGATGGACAAAATGAACTTTATGGTCGCCACCCGCTAAAATTCGCAATTCCCGTTATTCGGTTAATAATTATTTAATAACCGATTATCAAGTTATAGGGCATGAAATCCGTAATACAACAATCCAAAAACAAATTTATGAAAAAATATATTTCTATCTTTGCGATGATAATCACAGCAACAACCGCTTTCGCAAACTTCAACGTCAAAAACTTCGGCGCGAAAGGTGATGGAACTAACAATGATACATCAGCAATCATCGCTGCGTTTACCGCCGCGGAATCTTCAAATTCTTTTACCGAAATTTATTTCCCGTCCGGAATTTACAAAATCAGCAGTTCAAACGCTTATGCTTTACAATTTAAAAATCTATCCGATCTTCGTTTAAAAGGCGAAGGAACAAATTCTATCTTGATGGTTTCAAATCCGGGAAACGGCTGTCTCGGTTTTTCCTATTGCACAAATATTGAAATCGAAGCACTGACAATTGATTATAACCCTCTGCCATATACGCAAGGAACGATTACCGGTGTGAATACAAACAATGGAACTTTTGATTTGTTAATTGACGCCGGCTATCCTGAACTATCACTTCCCTATTTTAGCGCGGCACAGTCAAAATGGGGAATTTCAGTAGATTTGCCACGTGACGCTTACGGCCTTTGGGCATATTTTTCTTCTTCGTGGACAAACGTCGGCACACGAACCTGGCGAATGAAAGCTGATGACCCGGATTTTCTCAAAGCACATCCGTTTTCAATCGGCGACCGATATATTCACATGGCACGCTTATGGACAGCTTTTGATATCGGCTGTGATTTCTGTGTAAATATTAAAATTAAAAATGTTGATATTTATGCGTCTTCAGGACTCACTGTAGGATTAATTTACTGTAACAAAATTCATATCAATAAACTTAATGTCTCCTTAAAACCCGGCAGCAATCGCCTGCTCTCAACAAACGGTGATTGCGTTCATTCCGCCGGCTGTACAGACGGGCTGCTCATCGAAAATTGCAAGTTTGAAGGTATGCCCGATGATGGAATCAATATTCATGGACGAGGAGGTGTCATCGTTTCAAACATCACTGACACAATTAAAAGAGTTGGTCCACCCCGTCACGCATATTTTGCTATCGGTGATGAAATTCAAATCCTTGATAATAAGAACGGCGGCACACGCGGAAACGCACAAATACTTAAAGCAATACAAATAAGAAATGTTGAATGGGAAATTACTCTCGATAAACCTTTTCCAAAATTAAATGCAGATTGGTCTTTCGGTGATAAACTCAACAGCATTTCCCGTTGCGGTCAAAATTCCATTATAAAAAATAATTCTTTCGGCGCGCATCGCGGACGTGATATTCTGCTCCGAAGTCATGATATTCTTGTTACAAGTAATAATTTTTTTAATCCATCGCTCGCGTGGGAATCCGTCAGTTTGGAAAACAGATACACTTACTACGCTGAAGGTCCGGCTTCATATAATATCGCAATTTCTAATAACACGTTCATCGGAGGAATAAACAGATGGAGCTGGGCAGCTCCGGCAATCGGAATTCACTCTTTCGTAACGCAAAACAATCAGTCTCCTTTTTATGACAGTTCAAACATTGTTATCAAAGCAAATACTTTTATAAATATTGATGGCGCTGCGGTTGACGCGACTTCAGTTTCCGGTGTGAAAATTATTGATAATACTGTTGATACGGAACTCGGAATTAAAAAGGTAACAAGCCCGGTCGTCTTGATTGAAAAAGCAAAAAATATTTTGATTGATAATTTAAAAATTAAAGATTTAAATCCCGAAACTTATGCCGGTGTGCATATCAAAAATTCTGTTTCTTCTTCTCCGGAATCGGTAATAATTACCAATTTAACGGCAAAACTCGCACCAGTATCAAAGGTAGTTAAGGATGACCGTACAAAAATTAAAAAGCTGCAAACAAAT
This sequence comes from Chlamydiota bacterium, assembly GCA_003648225.1. Classification (GTDB taxonomy): domain Bacteria; phylum Auribacterota; class UBA3054; order UBA3054; family B51-G9; genus B51-G9. The sequence continues at coordinate 379 of QMOL01000013.1, read as the reverse complement.
AATTTATTTTGAATTATTGCGGGTTATTGACATAACTAAAATGATAAAGTATAATCATAATTCACATTAATATACAATTTTAATTAATACGAACACTATAAATAAAAATAATGTTAGGAGAGAAAAGATGTATAACAAATTAAGCGGCGATGATATAAAGAAATTAAAACAAATCGTGGGTGAAAACAATGTTGTTACGGAAAAAGAAAGAATGGAGGATTATTCCCATGATGAATTTGCCTTGACAGATATTCGTAAATATCCCGAGGCAGTAGTGAAACCTCAAAATACAGAACAGATATCAAAAGTTATGAAACTGGCTAATGAAAACAACTTTGCTGTTACACCTCGAGGAGCAGCCACGGGTCTCTGTGGCGGG
>QMOL01000012.1 GCA_003648225.1 Chlamydiota bacterium | reverse complement strand
ATCAACAGTTGAGAACATGCTTAACATAGTCAATAAAATGCTTAAGAGCGAAGAATTTGAGTCTGATAATTTCACATTATGCCCCGAAATCATTGATGTAAAAATTATTGCTAATAATATTATTGATTATTATAAATTAAAAGCCAAACAAAAAAATATTAAGATTAATTTCGAAAGCGATATTGGAAATATCACGGTGTTTTCAGATGCTGTAGCATCAAAACAAATATTCGATAATCTTATCTCTAATGCCGTGAAATTTGCTCCGATTAACTCTTCAGTAAATATTACTTTAAGCCAAACTAACAACAGCATTCTCTTTTCTGTTAAAGATAACGGTCCCGGCCTTACTGAAAAAGATAAGAAATCTTTGTTTAAACGCTTCTCAAAATTGAGCGCAAAGCCGACAGGCGGAGAGCATTCAACCGGTCTCGGCTTATCGATTGTAAAAAAACTTGTTGAAAAATTACGTGGGAAAGTTTGGTGTGAAAGTGAATTTGGTGCCGGAGCGGAGTTTATTGTTGAATTACCACGTTTTTCTAACGAATAGAAATATGGAGAAATAATGAATATAAAGGTTTTTCTGGTGGATGATCATATTATTGTGCGCGAAGGCCTTAAAACCATCCTTAATAAAGAACCGGATATGGAAGTGACCGGAGAGGCTAAGAATGGTAAAGAAGCAATTGATAAAATACATGATTGCGAAACTGATATCATTATCATGGATATTGAAATGCCCGGCTTGGATGGAATCGACACAACTAAAAAAATCATCTCGGAATACGGGAAAAAAGTACTCGCTCTCTCCGCACATTCAGAAATTCATTATGTTCAAAAGATGCTAAAAGCCGGTGCTAAAGGATATCTTTTGAAAGAATGTATAATTGATGAAATATCGCGCGCTATTCACAGAATAATCAACGGAGGTATTTATATTTCCGATAAATTAACACAGAATGTTGTAAGCGACTATGTCAAAAGACTTTCAGAAGTCGAAAACAGTACGCTTTCAATCTTAACAAAAAAAGAAATTGAAGTGATTAAATTAACAGCTAAAGGCCTTTCCCGAAAAGAAATTGCACACCAGTTATACACAACTGCAAGTACTGTGTCAACTCATAGACAAAACGTTATGGAGAAACTGGGCTTTTCCACAATGGCAGAGCTTTTAATGTTTGCAATCAGGGAAGGTATTGTATCTCTTGATTAATAATTAATACTAAAATGGACTTATTTTGAAATTTCCGTTCTATCATCAACACGACGCGTCTGATTGCGGCCCGACTTGCCTTCGTATGATCGCAAAGTTTTTCGGTAAAAATATTCCGCTTCAAACTCTAAGACAAAGATGCAACATTGCCCGGGCAGGTGTTTCGCTTCTTGGGATTAGTGACGCCGCAGAAAGTATCGGTCTGCGCACACTTGCCGCGCGGCTTCCATACGCTAAACTGCTTAATGAAGTTCCGTTGCCATGTATAGCTCATTGGAATCAGGAACATTTTATTGTTGTATATAAAGCAAAGAAAAACAAAGTTTTTGTGGCTGATCCGGCTCATGGTTTTCTTACTTACACCCGTGAAGAATTCCTTAAGGGATGGTCGGTCGCCGGCGATGACGAGGGAATTGTATTGCTTGTTGAAACAACACCCGCGTTTTTTAATGAGGAAGAAGAGGAAATACCGCGCAAGAATGGGATTAAATTTATCTTATCTTATCTTCTTGTTTATAAAAAGTTTTTGTTCCAGTTATTTCTCGGAATGATGCTTGGAAGTATTCTTGCTCTTATTTTTCCTTTTCTAACGCAGGCAATTGTTGATGTAGGAATAACAAATCAAAATATCGGGTTTGTTTATACTGTTCTGCTTGCTCAACTAATGCTTTTTGTCAGTCAAACTTCAGTTGGATTTATCAGAAGTTGGATTTTGCTTCATATTGGCGCGAGGGTAAACATTTCCATCATTTCAGATTTTCTTACAAAGTTAATGAAGTTGCCGATGCCTTTTTTTGACACGCGCACTGTTGGTGATTTATTACAAAGGATTGATGATCACAGGCGTATTGAACATTTTCTTACTTCATCGAGTTTAGGCACTATCTTTTCAATGGTTAATCTGGTTGTTTTCTCAATTGTTCTCGCGATTTACAGCCCGATTATTCTTATTGTGTTTGCTTCAGGAACACTTCTGGCAATTGGCTGGCTGCTGATTTTCCTTAAAAGACGCAGCGCGCTGGATTATAAAAGATTCGTTAAAAGAGCCGAAAATCAAAATAAACTCGTGCAGCTTATCCAGGGAATGCCGGAACTTAAACTTAACAACAGCGAAAAAATTAAACGATGGGAGTGGGAACACGTTCAGGCTTCACTATTTAAATTAAATGTTAAAAGCCTCGCTCTCAGCCAATATCAGCAAGCCGGGATGCTCTTTATGCTTAAAGGCAAAGATATCATTGTTTCTTTTCTTGCCGCTAAAGAAGTTATTGATGGAAATATGACTCTTGGAATGATGCTTGCCGTTCAATATATTATTGGCCAGTTAAGCGGACCTATTGATCAAATTATTAATTTCATCCATTCTGCTCAGGACGCAAAATTAAGTTCCGAACGCTTATCGGAAATTCATTGCACAAAGGACGAGGAAGAAACTCCTGATGATATTGGTACTGCTGCATTTCCTGATGACCATACTATTTACGCGAACGGAGTTAGTTTCACATATCCGGGTCCTGAATCCGACAAAGTACTTAATAATATAATGGCAACAATACCGCAGGGAAAAGTTACAGCTATTGTAGGCTCAAGTGGCAGCGGAAAAACTACTTTTATGAAACTTCTGCTTAAGTTTTATAAACCTGATGATGGAGAATTCAGAGTCGGACCGTCACGCCTTAAAAACATTAATAGCAAATTGTGGCGCGCTAAATGCGGTGTGGTTATGCAGGACGGTTATATTTTCTCTGATACCGTTGCAAATAATATCGCTCTCGGTGATGAAAAAATCAATGCCGCTAAACTTGTACAAGCGGTTCGCATTGCTCATCTTCAGAATTTCATTGAATCGATGCCGATGAGCTACAACACTAAAATAGGTCCGGACGGACATGGTTTGAGTCAAGGCCAAAAACAAAGAATCTTAATCGCGAGAGCAATATATAAAAAACCTGAATATCTTTTCTTTGATGAAGCTACCAGTTCACTTGACGCTTACAACGAGCGTGTTATCATGGAAAATCTCCAGGAATTTTTCAAAGGAAAAACCGTACTTGTTATTGCTCATCGATTAAGTACAGTTAAAAAAGCCGACCAAATTCTTGTGCTCGAAAAAGGAAAAATTATCGAGTCGGGTACTCACGAACAGCTCGCCGCAATTCATGGCGCGTATTATAATTTAGTCAAAAATCAATTGGAGTTAGGAACATGACTGATGAACTTGATTTATATACTAAAAGTGATGAAGTTCAGGAAATCATGAACTATGTTCCCCACTGGATTGTGCGTGGCGGAATCACTATCGTTTTTATTACTATCCTAATGCTTCTCGGAGTTTCCTGGCTGATAAAATATCCTGATGTCATTAAGGCGCGCGTTACTGTTATGTCGCAGACTCCTCCCATTAAAGTTGTTGCCCGTTCAACCGGAAAGCTCACACTTTATGTTAAAGACCATAATTCAGTTACGCCGGGAACAATACTTGCCGTTATTGAAAATCCTGCAAATATTGAAGATGTTTTTTCTCTTAAAAAGAAGATGAAAAAATTTAAATCTTTCCTGAAAAACCCTGAAAGCATCACTAACATAGTTTTTGACAGAACAGCTTCGCTGGGCGAGCTCCAAGATACATACGCTGAATTTATTAAGAATATTAATTCTTTAAAATTGATTATTCAACATGAAAATAATGACAATATTAAAGACGTCTCTCCTACTTACGGAGATGAAATAAGCAAACTCGTCTATCAAAAAGTTATGCTCGCTAAAGAAGTTAAATTGGCTAAGAAAAAATATGAAAGCAGTAAAATACTTTTCAAAAAAGGTATGCTTTCAGAAATGGAACTCGCCAACACAGAAGTTGAATTCAAAAAGAAACTTGATACAATGGCTTACGTGAACGGTGACATTAAATATGTAAAAAACAATCTGATATTATCTATCCAACTTACATATAAACGCCTGGAAAGTCAACTTGCTGAATGGAATTATCAATTTGTTCTTACCGCTCCTATTGATGGCAATGTTTCTTTTTTTGATTTCTGGAGCAATAATCAGTTCGTTAATACAGGCGATGATGTCATGACAATTGTGCCTCCCTCTCATAATATTATCGGGAAAGTTTATCTTCCCATTGCCGGTTCCGGTAAAGTTAAGAAAGGTCAAAAAGTTTATATTCAGTGTGATAACTACCCATGCAGAGAATATGGATTTGTTAAAGGTAAAATATCTTCCATTTCACTTATGCCGCAAAACGATCAGTTTCTTGTGAATGTTGAACTTCCGGACGGTTTAAACACCACTTTCAATAAAACACTTGACTTCAAACAGGAAATGGACGGAACTGCTAATATTGTCACAAAAGATCTCAGACTTATTCAGAGATTCTTTAATGAATTCAGATATCTATTCAGCTCATCGTTTCAGGCAGAATAATTAATGAAAATCAAAGGCGGAATATTATGAAACGAATTATAAATTATGTAACTTATATTTTTAAAAGAGTCAGAAGAAGAGCTTTTGGAAGACAATTCCCTAAAATCAAAAAATCTAACCGTTTGCCGAAAATCCCACTCAGTTTTGTCATCGTTCGATTTTCAGATGAATACGAACAAAATATCCTCGCCTCTTCAGATGTTAACAACCAAATTAATGAGCTGATTACAATTGATAATTTCTCAAACCTGAATTACGACTCGCTCGCTCACGCGATGAACGCCGGAATAGAAAAATCAAAAAATGAAATTATAGTAATTGTTCATGAAGACACCTTTCTTCCGAATGGTTGGCAATCGGAATTAGAAAACGCAATTGAAGAAATCGAAAAATCTAATCCTGAATGGGGTATCCTCGGTGTCGCAGGTCTCGATAAAAACGGCGTTCCCGCCGGCCATTACAGTGACCCGAATAATTTCTGCAATACTTTTAAAAACGGCGAAAAATTTGTTGAAGCAACAAGTGTTGATGAACATTTAATGATATTCCGCCGCAAATTAAATCCGAAAGCTGATGAAAACATTGTAGGAATTCACGGAATCGGCACCGACATGGTTTTAACGGCAATTGAAAACGGAAATAAGTGCTATATAATTAACGCTCCGAGTATTCATAAATACAGAGACGAAAACGGGAAAACCATTCAAAGAATAATGGATTCACCGAAAATTAAAGACCGTCTTAATTACGCTTACAAAGCCGATAAAGCATGTTGCGATGAATACGTCAGCAGAAAATGGGATAAAATCACCCCTTTCGATTCTATCGTTACTCATTACGATAAATGGACCGACCCAAATGAAGAAATTAAAAAAATCAATCCCAAGATTATCGGAATACTTGACTCCCCCGTTGTTCTTCTCGGTAAGGGCGGCGGCGGTTCACGCCTGCTTTCATTAATTGCCGGTGACTGCGGAATTTTTCTCGGTAACGACGTAAATATTTCCGGTGATTGTATGGATATTGTTATTGCGGTTTATCAGGCGGTAATCGAAAAATATAAATGTAAGGCGCAATGGCAGAAAAACATCATTGCAGCGCAGTTAAGACTCGCTACAGCAAAAATGCTCAATGAATATATTTCATTTACCGGAATATCAGTAAATGAAATATTATGGGGATTTAAACTGCCTGAAAGTCTGCTTCTCCTGCCGGAAATTAATACCGCTTTTCCAAACGCGCGTTATGTTCACATGTTAAGAGATCCTGTGGAAACTTGCCTGCGAAGAACTCACATGACCGCGCGATTAGACAATCAGGTTGGCCGTGTAACACTTCCACTTGCATATCGTTCCGCCGGGCTGACAATTGAGCAGATATTGAAAGACCCTCCTGAAATCCACAATGCTTACACTACATTATTTCAATTAACACGCGCATTAGAATTTTGCAAACAGAATTTTAATTCCGGTAAATATTATGAATTGAATTTTGACGATATATTAAGCTCCCCTGCCAAGACGCGTGATAAATTATGTGAATGGCTTGGAGTTAAACCTGCATCGAACAAAACCGTAAAAGAGATTGATATTAATCGAGCCAAAAAACCAAAAACCAAATATTCTGAAGAAACAATCAACCGGATTAAAGAAATACTAAAACCGCTTTTATGAATACTAAACTTATTATCCTCGGAATTAATCGCTCAGGAACTAAACTCGCCTCACTAATCGCAGCAAAAGCGTGCGGGTTTCGATTCATCTGCCTTGAACCTTTCCGCTGGGAAGACGGTATTGATACAAGAATCGGTACTGACTGGAAAGACCAACTTCTTCGTCGCGATTCTTCCGTGGGAGGAATTCGTGAGCACCGCCGTCTTCCTATTTTCCCCGATGCAAATATCAAATCGAAATGGCTTGAAAATGTTTTGACAAAACAAGGATGGGATCTGGTTAAATTCATTCAAATCGGCAGATGTAATCTTTACCACTCAATTTGTCCAAGTGCGTTAATTACCGCGGTAATCCGTGAGCCTGTGGGCTTATTGACAAGCTTGAATGGATCAACAATACAAAAAGAAGAAGTAGCTAATCAATGGCACAGATTGAAAAAAGAAATCAATTGCTCCGATCCCCTGCCGGATGCCGGGAAATTCTTACCTAAAGATTTGGCAGATTGCGCGCGTGCTTATGTTATGCTTTACAATTATTTATCTATGAATCTTCCTGAGAATTTGATAAGGGTGGCGTTTGAGTCATTAAAAAGTGATACAGAATGGCTCGAAAAAATCGGGAATGAATTAAGAATTAAAATAAACAAAAGTATTTCTATTCCGAAGATTGGAGTTTCAACTAAATCCCCACTTTCAGATGAGCAAACAAAATATCTTAAGGATAATTTAACGACAACTTACAACAATTTCCTTAATGAATGTTAGTACACCAAATGCACGGTAAAATTAATGGATTTTTTCTTCACGCACAAATAACAATGGAAAAACTATGTCACTAACACAACAAGGCAGCCAAACGGCAATGAAAAGAAAAGGAATGATAACGAAAGCAGCCGTAAATGAAAGGACTCCTGCTTTTGCCATTAAAACATGAAAAAGAGATGCCCATGTGCTTAATAAAACATGCCCCCCATGAGGGAATTTTGTCGTTGGTTTAAAGTATGCCCATAAGACACCGAGAATTGCAAGCGGATTGATCAACCACCATTTTTCTATAAATCCAAGGTGAATTCCCCTGTCAGGCATTTTAAGTAATGTTTCTCCAATGTACGGTACAACAGAATCACTTAATGTTGCAATGCCGACCGAGCCGACATAACCAATTACCAAAAGAACTGTGAGTCCTTTCCATCCTTTCCAGGGCTTTTTATTATGCAGTTTATACATTGACGCGGTAACCAGAGCGCTAAGAACAACATGCAAAGGATGAAAGATGTAAAACAGATTATAAGAAGTTTCGTGAGAAATCCCTCTAAAAATCAGGGCTAACGAAACTCCAAAAACAGCGCCTGCAAAAGTGAATGGCGCATGACTTTTCAATTGCTTTAAGACCGTTTTAAGCATGATTTATTATTTAGTGATTTTACAATCTTATTAATAATTATCCTCACATTCCGCGCCGGGCTTAGCGTACCAGTAAACAGTTGACGCCATAGAAACAGTTGTAGATGTATGAGTCCAAACTTCCATATTAAATTTCATAGATTTTTCAAAAGGAACGTTATCAATAATCTGGAATCTGGAATTACAAGTGTTGCCTAAATATTCCGGACCATCGGCACGAGTTTGATTATGGAAAGCATGTGAAAAAATAGTTTGGTCACCCCACGCGTAACCGAAATAATCTTCACTGCCGGTACCAAAAATGCTTGGAAAATATTCTCCGTCAACAAATATCTTTTCATCACCTTCCCCCCACCATTTATGCACGGGATTGTAAATTTGTATCATAGTGCCTACTAAATCGCCCTGACCGTAACACTTCAATATTGTCCAATCAAAGAAAGGGCGTGTGGGCTGATTAGAAATTGACGTCCAATTTGCGTGAAAATATCTTGTTTTATCATTCCACTTTTCTTTCGAATAAATAATGTTTCCGCTTAAAGTCAATGGATTATCTGAATAGTTCGTGATTCTTATCGTGAATCTTTTTTTAAACGGCATTACCCAATGACAGTACATCACACCATCATCAAGAATACCAAGAGGAAGCGATTTGAATTTGTTCAGTCCGGGAGCAGTAGCGAAAAAGTCTCCAAGTGGAGCATTTACGGAAGATTTTTCTTCATCATCGAAGAATATTTGGAGTTGACAATTTCGTAAAGCGTCAACAATATTAGTAGCGGAAACTTTGCATAAAAAGCTGTAAATTTTTCCTGAGTTATTTTTATCTGAAACGTACTGATAAATATTATCCGGAGCTACGTCGGCTGAAAAATTAACCATGTTATTTATGACAATATTCCCGGTCAATGTTTCCGGTTTCGATAATTTATCAACTACCGCTTTAATATCAGAAATATTTTCTTCTGCATTTTTTAATGAAAATGTTTCCACTTCCGTTCCCAATTCATAAATTCTGTAATCAACATGATAATAAGTCGCCTTTTGTGTAGTTGTTATTTTACAATGTTTGGCGTATGGAAGCGGCATGTAGCAGTTATAACCGCGTGCGGTGATATGGCAGACAGGATTGGTGAACAAAGCATTTTTTCCGTTCAAAATTTCTTTCATTGGCATTTTAATTCCCGGTTTCTTATTGCCGTCAAAATAAATTTTAATTGTTCCTCCGGGGTTTGCCGACCAGATTCTTACAACAGCTCCCGGACCGGCAGCATCCATCATTACGTATTCATTGGTACCGTTAATATTTTCGGTTCTAATAAAATGCCCGATATCTCCATTCGCAAACCAGTTCGTATCGGTTTTATCATAAGGATTAGTCGAACGTCTGTCATAGCTTGACGCCTGTCTGTACGAATATTTATGCGCCGGTGTTTCCGCGAGCAAGTTTAAATCAGTCAATTCGTTTAAAAGCGAGTCAAAATTAACAATAGAGCTGTTTTGTGAATTGCACACAACAAAGTTACGGTTTGCGCATGAGCAAAGAAAAGTAGCGGCAAAAAATAATACAAATAAATTTTTCATATTTTAGAATATAACAATTATAATAATAACAACTGAATAATTATATCAAAAATCAAAAAAAATTTAAATATTGCTTGATAATTAATATTTTCTGTCATCTTCATTCGACATTTATTGATGAATGAATAATTAATGCTTTTCGAACAAGCCCTAAATGGAATTTGTTAGAAAAGGTGCCAAATCATCTTTTAATTTCTCCAAATTATCAAATTTGAAAGCGGTTATTCCGGATTCATTAGCGGACTTCACGTTGATTTCGGAATCGTCAATAAAAATGGATTCTCCGGCATTAATATTAAGCTTTTCCAACGCTTTATTAAAAAACTCCTGCGAAGGTTTTAGATAACCAAGCTCATGCGACAGCGCTGTTCCGCTAACAAAATCGAAAACAGGAAATTCTTTATAAAGATGATTTATATGAGTTTTATTTGTATTTGATAAAAGAAAGATTTTATAATTTGAAGATAATTCATTTGCAAACCGAAGTACATCTTCATTAAGTGAAAACATCGAGCACCAGACATCCTCAAACTGTTCAAATTCCATTTTTAAGCCGATTTTACCTTTTAATCTGGAAAAAAATTGTTGAATTGTCATTTTACCCGTCTCAAGTAAATCCTGCTCCCGACGTATGTCTTTCATGAATTCATCCTTTTTTGCCCAGATGAGCATAGCGGTAAGCGGATTCATATAATTAGCGAGTTTTTTAAACGCTCGTTCAGGATAAAGTTTGATGAGCACATTTCCTATATCGAAAAGAATATTTTTATACATGAATTATTGGATTAGTAGATTATTGTAGAGACGCACGATCGTGCGTCTTTACTCGAGTTTAGTCCCCCGCTTTTCGGGCATTTTTTTAGATACCAGATTAAAACGCCGGCATAAAGTTTCATTTTATTTTTAAATTTTTCTGATTTACCTAATGTAAAAATTGTCAATAAAAACATTGCGGTACAATTAATTATTAAACGCAGGAAACAGCCACTCCAAAGTATTGCGGCAGCAACAGTACCGCAATGTTTTTTGAAATAATGCAATCGTGAACGGTGAAATTCTATTCTCGCTTTTACAGGAACTTTATTTGCTGATTTACCTTGCAAATGAGTGATTTCAATATCAGGAAAATGAGCAACAATCAGTCCCGCATTTTGAATTCTTTTGCACCAATCCGTTTCTTCCAGAAAAAAGAAAAAATCCTCGTCCATTCTTCCTACCTTTTCAAAAGTTGACCGCGGGAGGAACATTGCCGCACCGATAATACAATCAACATCATAAAATCCCGGATTTTTGGATACATCGGTGAGCGAGGTATCGTGACCCGTAATCTGTTGTCCGTTATCGGTAATTCTTTTCGCGTAGATCTTCTGCCATAGTGAGCGGTTGAGTAATTCACTTGCAAGCGAAGGAAACTTACCGAAAGAAGTTTGTGGGGATCCGTTTTCGCGAATGAGTTTAACGCCTGCAATTCCTATTTTAGAATTTTCCTTAACTCTTGTGAGTATTTTTTTTACGCATCCCGGTGAAAGAATGATGTCAGAATTAAGCAAAAAATAATACGGAGTATTTATATGAGAAAAAATCTTGTTGAAACCGGCAGCGAAACCAAAATTTTTTTCTAAAATGAGAATATCAAGTCTATCATCGTATTTTCTTAATTGTTCGACAGAATCATCCGTTGAACAGTTATCAATAACCGTAATGTGATAATCAATATTGCCGCACGCTTCCGGCACACTATTAATCGCGCGAATAAGATCCTCCGCGGTATTATAGTTTAGAAAAGCGATAGTAATTTCGGGATTATTTTTTATATCTTCGGTCATAATTTTATTAATGAACACAACGGACAAAATCGAAGATTTTCAATCGACATTTTTTGTCGGTCGCAATCAACTAAAAATCGTGCCACTGGCTCCTGTCAAGATTTCTGTACTGCACAGCTTCAAGCACATGCTCAGATTTAATGTTTTCCGACTTATCCATATCAGCAATTGTTCGGCTTACGCGGAGGACACGATGATACGCTCTTGCCGAGAAGCCGAGTTCTTCGACTGCCATTTTGAGGACATTTTGCGCTTCATCACCGAGCGGGCAGAATTTTTTAATTGCCGCGTTGTTCATTCTCGCGTTACAGTTAATTTTCAAGCCCGTGAATCGCTTACGCTGAATTTCACGCGTTGTTCTGCATCTATTACGAATAGTTTCTGATGATTCCCCTTCGCGTTTATCAACAAGATCGCGATAATCAACTGCGGGCATTTCGACATGAATATCGATTCTGTCAAGCAAAGGACCACTTAATTTAGAACGATAGTTGGAAATTTGTCTCGTAGTGCAAGTACAGCTTTTGGTCGGATGAGAAAGATAACCGCACGGACATGGATTCATCGCGGCGATTAACATGAATTTAGCAGGGAAAGTGAGAGTACCGGCAGCTCTGGAAATGGTAACAGTACCTCCTTCGAGCGGTTGACGAAGTACTTCAAGCACGCGACGCGAGAATTCGGGGAATTCATCAAGAAAAAGAACGCCATTGTTGCCGAGAGATACTTCTCCCGGTTCAATATTCGCCCCGCCGCCAATCAACCCGACATCAGAGATTGTATGATGAGGAGTTCTGAAAGGTCGAGTGGCAATAAGCTGATGTTCAGTATTTAAGAGGCCGCGCACAGAATGTATTCTTGTCGTTTCAATTGCTTCTTCGAGGGTCATTTCAGGCATAAGAGTAGCTATTCTTTTCGCGAGCATAGATTTACCTGAGCCCGGCGGGCCGATAAGTATCATATTATGTCCACCTGCCACGGCAATTTCTGTAGCTCTTTTAGCGTGCTCCTGCCCTTTAATATCTTTAAAATCGATTTCGTAATTATGATTTTGTCTGAAAAGTTCTTCACAGTCAACCGATACAGGTTCAAACTCAGTCGGCGATTCAATTAATTTTACCGCTTCGCCAAGCGAGCCGACCGGGAAAACATCAATACCCGGAACTAAACCTGCTTCGACAGCGTTTCCTCGGGGAACAATCAATCGTGGGAATCCTGCTGCGCGGGCAGCTATTGCAACGGAAAGGGCACCTTTCACCGGTCGAACAGAGCCGTCAAGAGCGAGTTCGCCTATAAAAGCGACACTTTTTTCAGGTGGGGGTTGAAGTTGTTCAGATGCGATAAGAATTCCAATTGCCATAGGGAGATCAAACACGGGACCGTGTTTTTTAATGTCTGCGGGAGCGAGATTTATGAGTATTCTTTTTCTCGGGAATTTAAAGTTCGCGTTTGTAACTGCTGAAAAAAGCCTTTCCTTGCTCTCTTTTACTGCCGTATCAGGTAACCCGACAATTGACGTAAAAGCTTCCTGCCCTCCTTTTCTCAAATCGATTTCAACTTCGACAGGCGCCGAATCAATACCGATAGTTGTGAAAGAATAGCATCTTGAAAGCATGGGGATTAATGGGTTATAATTAAACACTCAATATTCAACAACTTGGCCCGAGGCCATAGGCGCTCGCGGAAGAAATGAGCAATGTAAAAGTAAAGAATAATTTTTGACTTCATGATTGAGAGTTCCGTGTTCGATATTGGATATTCAATTGGATCATTGGATTAATGGATATTCAGTTTGAATTATTGGTGTCATTTTCAGGAATCGCACGGATAAGGACAAGAGACATATCATCATAAGGGGGGTGATCATGGACGAAACGACTTAATTTATGGACGATAAGGTTGATAGCATTCTCAGCAGACATTTTAGTTACAGATCTCATTGTATTTATAAGCCTATTCATACCAAATTCATTTTCTTCAGGGTCGTTTGCTTCTGTAACACCATCGGTATAAAACAAAACAACATCACCTGGATTAAGAGTATAATTTTCATCAGTGAGAGTTTGTCGAAATGCTTCTCCTTCCAGCATTCCAACGACCATGCCATTCCCGCCATCGAGAATTTTGGGTTTTTTACCAACTGAGCAGCAAATTAATGGTTCGTGTCCCGCGCGTGCCCAAACGATTTCTCTTGATTTTTTGTTAAAGATAGCATAAATAACTGAAATGAACATCTCTTGCGGAATAAGCTTTACAAGATATTTATTGAGCTCACACAAAACGTCACTTGGAGATAAATTAGCTCGTGACATAACTGAAAAAAGTGAACGCGCGGTTGCCATAACTAATCCTGCAGCATATCCTTTACCGGACACATCGGCAATAACGATACCCAGGTGATCGTCATCCACATCAATAAAGTCGAAATAATCGCCGCCGATCTGTTGAGCGGGCTTATAAAAAGTTGCGATATCAAATTTATCGGTAAGCGGCACAGTTTGCGGAAGGAGATGTTTTTGAATTACTGATGCCGTTTTTAACTGCTGATCTATTTTTCTTTTTTCCTGAATCTCTCGAAGAGAAAGCAATTGACTAATCGTGATGCCGGCCGTTTCAGACATACCAACGGCCAGATGAATATCATCTTTTTTAAAATCGCTGTTTTTCATTTTATTTGCAACGATGAGAACACCAAAAACAGCATCAGTTGTTACCGGAATAATCATCATGCTATTGCATTGAACAGTAGTAGATCTCAATCTTTCTTTAAGTTCTTTTTTATTAAAAACAACGACATGTTGTTCAGTAATTGCCTCGCCAAAAGGAGTAATAGCGAGAGGAAACTCTTTGTTAAGAAGATACTCTTTTAATTTATCGGGACTTGAGGAAAGAAGAGTTATCAATTTAGAAGATGCATTAAATAATGTGGGAAACGGTCCTGAAACAGCAACTGCTTTAACTGTTCGTTTATTCTTATTGTAATGAAAAAAAGCCGCGCTTTGCGAACGCAGGCTTCTGGCAGAATATTCGGTAAAGGTTTCAACAAAGTTATCAACACCTGTGTTTTCTTTAAGAGAGTGCGCGGCTTCATCGAGGAGATTAACAATACAATCACATGTGGAGGAAACATACCTGATTCTGCGCCGCATATATCTGCATTTCAGAGTATATTTTCTAAGCAACACGCCGAAGACGATAATTGTTAATGTCCATCCGACTAAAAGGACTGTATGGAATTGGTCAATCATTTTACTTTTTTACTCAACATATCAACAACGTTTTTAAATTCAGCCGCGTTTTTATCATTTAGTGATGCCAAAGTTTCATGAGCATCAAGCATTAAATCAGCGATTTCGATTTTAGATCTATCTGTAGCTTTAATATTTGTAAATTCCGCGGAATCGTTTTTCACCTCATCAAAAATATCAATAATATTTATCAAACCGAGATTCTTAAGAATAGCGCGAATGTGTTTATTAACGTTAAATAATCTTACTTGACTTCGACCATTTTTTTTATATTTAAGAGTCAGGCTGGTAATTGTGCCGATAAAGGTACTATCAAGAGTTTCGCAGTAGTAAAGATCAATAAGCACCCCGCGAATTTTTTTCCTCATTTCTTGTTCAACAAAATCTTTGAAATCCGGCGCCAATTTAAAAGTGCCTTTGCCGTGAATTTTTATGTACGCGGTATGCTCTGTTTCAGCCACCTCGATAAAGTTATTTAAATTTTCTTTATTTTCAATCATAAAATCAACTTAAAATTCAATTTAACACTTTAATTTCATACCTTTATTATACCAGAGTCGCGACTTGTTGTAAAGAGATTCATTTATTATTTAACGATTTAATAATTTCAATTGTTCCAATCATTACTCCATTGCTTCCAGAACATCAAGTACACTCTCATATCTTCCAAAAGGAGGGAAAAGGTAAATTCCGCGCACACGCGGAAACATTATAATTTGCTTCAACATATTCTGTGCAATAATAATTCCCTGTTTTTGCTGTTGAGCTTTTGTTTCCGCCGAACGCATTTGTTTCATAATTTCATTTGGAATCTGCATCCCCGGAACTTCGTTATGAAGAAATTCCGCGTTGCGTAAACTTGCGAGAGGAAGCACACCGACAAAAAGTGGGATATCGGAATGATGTTTAGTCATTTCCAAAAATTTGTCAAGTAATTCAGGCAGGTAAACAGGTTGACTAAAAAAGAAATTTGCACCTGCAGCAATTTTAGCTTCGAACCTCCTGACTTCTTCTTCGATATCCACAGACCCGGGATTACAACCTGCCCCTATAACAAAATTAGTTCGACATTTTAAATCCACTCCTGCAAGACCGCGGCCGCCATTCAATCCGGCGACTAAATTAATTAAGCCGATAGAATCAATATCAAAAACCGGAGAAGCCGATTGAACATTTCCAACCTTGGGCGGGTCGCCTGTAATAAGCATTAGGTTGTTAAGCCCCATCGCGCTTGACCCTAGTAAATCCATTTGCATACCGAGCAAATTTCTGTCACGGCAGCAATAATGAACAATAGTCTCCATTCCGGTTGAATCCTTCACAAGTTTCGCGGTAGCAATAGGACTCATCTTGGGAACAGCGCGAGGACCATCCGGAATGTTAACAAAATCCACCCCCCCAGCTTTTAATAATTTTGCTCCTTCGATAACCCTTGAAGGATCAATCCCTGTCGGCGGACTAAGTTCAACACTGACAAGTTTTCTGTTAAGATTTTTATCAGCGATCAGTTTTCCTAATTTGCTTCTTTTCTTCAGAGGTATTGGTTTAAGAAAATCAATTTTTTCTTTTACAAATATTTGCGAGCGTTGTTCAGCAACAACTCCTTTTAAAAACCTTGAAATTTCTGATATGGTTTCCGGAGTCGTTCCGCAGCATCCACCAATAATTTTAGCACCTGCCTGGGCATATCGGCGGGCATATTCTGCAACATACTCCGAAGATGTACCAAGCGTAATCATTCTCCCTTCGTGCATTTCAGAAACATTCGCATTCGCAAAAACACTCACCGGTAAATCAGTTGAAGATGACATCCTTTCAACAATCGAAAGCAGTGCCGCCGGTCCCGCTCCACAGTTAGTGCCAACCACATCAGCGCCACAACCGACAAGTTTCAGGGCAACTTTTTCCGGAGTAATACCTTTAGATTTATAATTAGTCGTTTTATTAGAATCAAACGCAAATTGAGCAATCACAGGCAGTTTAACAGCTTTCTTAACAGATTCAACAGCTAAACTCAGCTCATCTATTGAATAAAAAGTTTCAAGAATAATGACGTCAACGCCGCCTTTGACAAGTGATTGAGCTTGAAATGTAAATGCAGTTGCGGCTTCATCGCGGCTATTTTGGATTTCGTTTTCGAGAATAAGACCTGTGGGGCCGATGCTTCCCGCGACATAAATTTTTCTATTGCATTTCTCCGCTGCTTTAGCGGCTATTTCGGCACCTTTAACATTAATTTCTTCAGTTTTATCCGCAAGGCCGTATTTAAGAAGACTAATTGAATTAGCACGAAAAGTATTTGTTTCAATAAGATCGGAACCGGCATTAATATATTCACTATGGATTTCTTCAATAACTTCCGGCTGTAATAAATTCAATTCCTCGTAACAGCGATTAATAAAAATTCCACGGGAATATAGTACGGTTCCCATAGCACCATCACCAAGAATAATATCATTTTTAAGTTTATCAATAAAGTTCATAATCATACGTTAATTGAAAATTAAAATCATATAATCAATGTCTAAAAACGTCATGAACATTTACTGTAACCGCAAGAAAAACATTTATTACAATTTTCTTCAAAATATAACGATCTCTCTCCGCATTGAGGGCAAATCATAAATTGCGAATTAATATTCTTACTCACTTCAACTGTCGCAGGTTCCATTCCTACACTTTCTGTGCTTCCCATTGGTTCAGAAGCGTTAATGGGAACTTTCAATTGAACCGCGCCAGTTTTTTTTTGTTTTTTCGGTTCAATGAAACCGATATGAATAAGATGCTGTTCAATCACATCTCCGATTTCTGCAACAAGTGAAGGGATATATCTGCCATTCCTAAAATATCCTCCATTCGGATCAAAAATAGATTTTAGTTCTTCAACAAGAAACGAAGGGTCACTGCTCCTCCTAAACACAGCGGAAATTAAACGTGTCATAGCGACTATCCAACTAAAGTGCTGTAAATTTTTACTATTAATAAATATTTCGAACGGCCGTCTGATATCACCTTCACAAATATCATTGATGGTAATATAAAGAGCCTGTTTACTCAAAGGAGTTTTAATTTTATACGTTGTTCCCTGAAGATAAATAGGCCGACGAGGCACAGTATTCAGTTCATCATTTGTTGAAAGCATTTCATCATTCAATTTAATTTCTTCCTTTTTATCTTCGTCACGCTGAAGAATTCCCGAAATGTTTTCATTGGGACGGAAAGTTGTGCATCCTTTGGCTCCCCGCTCATAAGCGTAAAGATAAATATCTTTAAAATCGTCAAAAGGAAATTCATTTGGAATATTTATTGTTTTTGAAATAGAACTGTCAACATATTTCTGAAGATGCGCCTGCATATTAATATGCTGATTTGGGGTAATCTTATCAGTGGTAACAAAATATTCCGGCTGTTCCGTTTCCTCCGAATAAATCTCAGTAAATAATTTGTAAGAATAATCGGCAACTTTACGCTCGTCATATTCATCTTCATTTCCGGTTCGAATACGTCTTGTAAATGAAAGCGCGAATATCGGTTCCAATCCGCTTGACACATTTCCGGCAAGTAAAGAAATTGTACCGGTAGGAGCAATAGAAATCAAGTGAGAATTTCTTATACCGGAATTTTTAATTCGCTCTCGAATTTTTTCCGGTAAAGTTTTAATAAATTCACCCTCAAGATATCGCTCTCGGTCTAAGAGCGGAAATTCTCCTTTTTCAACAGCGAGGTCAATTGATGCATCATAAGCTGTATCACGAATTGTCTCCATAATTTTGTCGGCAAGATCGAGTGATTCTTCAGTGCCATATTTAATTTTCATCATAGCAAATAAGTCAGCCAGACCGGTAATTCCAAGTCCCATTCTACGTTTATTAGCTGCTTCTTCTGCTTGTTTTTTAAGAGGAAAGTTAGATATTTCAACCACATTATCAAGCAAACGAACCGCAATTGGAATTACTTCCGTCAATGATTTATAATCAACTTCAGCTTTATCCGTAAAAGGCGCTTTAACAAACTTTGTAAGATTAATCGAACCGAGAAGGCATGCGCCATAAGGTGGCAGCGGCTGTTCTCCACAAGGATTTGTCGCGCGAATATCTTCGCAATACCACATATTATTCATCTTATTTATGTGATCAATAAGGATAAATCCCGGCTCTGCGTAATCATAAGTCGATTTCATTATTTTATCAAAAAGATCGCGCGCACGAACGGTTTTGTGGATTTTTTCATCGAATTTCAAGTCCCAGTTCTGATCCTCTATAACAGCTTCCATAAAAGCATCGGGAACAGCAACTGATAAATTGAACATCTGCAGCGCGTTATTCCCACGCTTGGCTTCAATAAATTGTTCGATGTCAGGATGAGAAATTGATAATACTCCCATCTGAGCCCCGCGACGATGACCTGCACTCATCACTGTTCTACACGTAGCGTCAAAAACCTGCATAAAACTCAACGGACCTGATGCTGCCGACTCCACACCTCTAATATATTCACCCGAGGGACGAATGGTAGAAAAATCAAAGCCGACTCCGCCACCTTGTTTTTGCGTTAAAGCAGCTTCAGTTACAGCATTAAATATTCCTTCCATAGAATCTTTAATAGTATTCATCACGTAACAATTAAACATTGTTACTTTTTTCCTGGTCGTTCCCGCGTTGGCAAGAATTCTACCGGCAGGTATAAATTTATAATCCTTTAACACTGAAAAAAATTTGTCTTCCCAATAACGATGATCCTTTTCAGGCATTGCTACCGCGTAAGCAACTCGTCTCCATGTATCTTCAACTGTTTGATCGATAGGGCTATCGTCTTTGTTTTTATATCTGTATTTCTTATCCCAAATTTCTTTACCAATATCCGCGAACATTTTTAATTACCTGTTATTTAGAAGTTAATTTAGTTGTTTTTTGAAAGTAGAGATAAAATTATAATAAAGCTGTGAAATGATGTCAAGTGGCTGACTCATATTAATACAATATCTTGTTATTAGCAAAAATGAAAAATACCATAAATTGAAATATAATAATTCCAATTTATTCGTGATAAAAAATTACCTGACTGCCAAGCGGAGCAAAATCAAACGTCAATTCTTTCATTGGAATCAACGCTTCACGAACCGCATTTTGTTTTTCCGGCGGAACAACAAATAATAAAAATCCACCACCGCCTGCTCCGAGAAGTTTACCGCCAACCGCGCCTGCATTCACGGCTTTATCATAAGCGATTGATATTTCCGGATTAGAGATAGAATTGGAAAGACCTTTTTTTATTTCCCAGCCTTCATGCAGCAGTTCACCAAACTCTGATAAGTTTCTATTATTATCAGTCAGGATTTTAATTCCCTCACCGACGAGACCGCGCATTTTAATTAAAGAATCGGTATTGGAATTATTTATCGTTTTTTCCATCTGCTCTTCTAAAATTTCGTGAGCGAAGCGCGTAATCCCAGTGTAAAATATCATTAAATTCGAACGCAGTTCTTTTAAGCGGTTTTTATTGAGCGGAACCGGTTGAACATTAATCTCATCTTTGTCGATAAAATTAATGTGTTTAATCCCGCCGTAAGCCGCCATGCATTGATCCTGATAACCTACACGCTCTTTTATCCAATTATGTTCAACTTCATTGGCTTCCCGGGCAAGCCTCTCAGCACTTACAACTTCACTTTTATAAGCATGAAGCGCGTGAAGCAAACCGACTGTAAAAGCTGAAGAAGAACCAAGTCCTGTTCTTGCGGGCAAATCACCCATATAATGAATTTCAAGCGGCAATTCCGCTTTCATAAATTTTAAGCACTCACGAACAGATGGATGCTGAACTTCATCAATTGATTGCAGCAGTTCTGTTTTTCTGTAACTTACCCGCAACCGGTATTCAAAAAAATCGTGCAGAGTATTTACTTTTAAATAACAATATTTGTCAATTGAAGCTGCGAGAACTTCTCCGCCGCCATGAGGTTCGAAAAACTCGGCATAATCGGTTCCGCCACCGAGAAAACTTATTCTAATAGGAGTTCGGGTAATTACAAGCATGTTTCTATTTATTAATTTATATTTATCATTTATTATTTATTAATCCAATTTCAACTTTTAAACCCAGCGAATAGTGAGCAAAGCGAGAATTGGATTATTAGTCCCCCTTTTAAGAACTTTAACTTATTCTCCATTATACCAGGGGGGGCGGGATGTTATTATGGATTATTGGATTATACTTCATAATTGGGCGTTCCGTGTTGGACATTGGATATTCATTCCCTTCATAATTGGACATGATCAATGAGTACATTGTTATTTCATTAGCCTTGTTGGATATGACCATGCGATAATAAGCATGTTATTTCATTAGGGATATTTAATTTGGATTATATTCCCTTATGTTGTCCATATTTCTTAAAAATTCTGCTGCTTTCTCCAGACGAACCGGCACCCCGATATCCAGAAAAGGAGCATTTGTCCGCCATACTTTCAATTCATCCGGTGACAAAGCCGGGAAAACATCTGTTTCATTTGACAGAGGGATTTTATTATTCCAACTTTTAGCCCAGTTCAGATCAATTAAATACATTCCCGCGTTAACCCATCCTTCACCGGAATTTTTTCCTTTTTCAACAAATGCGGTTATTCCGTCGTTTTCGTCTGTCAGCACAGAACCGTAATCGGTTACATCATCTTTTTTAGAAACGAGGATCGCAGCTTTACACTCCCCTATTTCTTTTACATCATTCAAGTCTGCCGGACAAAGGGTATCGCCGTTACAAACGAACGACCAACCGAGGTCATATTTTTGTGCGACAAATTTCACCGCCCCGCCTGTTCCGAGCGGTTTTTCTTCAATTGCGAAAATAATTTCGACATTTTCTATTGGATTTTCTGTAAAATAATCAATAATTTTTCCCGCCATATAGCCGATTGAAAGAATTACGCGGTTAACACCGAATTTTTTCAAAAATTCAATTTGCCATTGCAGAAAAGGTTTACCGGAAATCGGAATAAGCGGTTTCGGTAAATCAGGGTGAACCGATTTTATCCGTGTCCCCTTTCCTCCGGCAAGAATAACAGCTGTATCTGGAATTTTATTAATCATAATTTTATTTAAAAAATTAATTGTCAATTGTCGGTGCCTGAACCCATGTTATTAATTATTAAATATTCACTAACAGCATTTTCGGTTTCCGGAACGTCAAATATCTTGCACAATTTTTCGTTGTTAATTTCGTAATGCTGCTGCTCAGCAGAAGAATTATATTCAGCGTCAACATCAAGCATTTCAGCAACTTCTTTCAACGAAACAGTTCCCCGCGCACAAACATTAAAAACTTCATTTTCAACATTATTTTCGAGAAGATAACGAATCACCGCACCAACGGTTTTAGTCGGAATGTACTGGTAACGTGAATCGGGATGAACCCATAATTTCTCACCGTTCATCAGATCATAAACCGGTCCTTTTTTAAGTCCTGTCCCAACCATTCCGCCAAGCCGTGTAATAATCCATTTATCGCATACTTTTTTTACATATTGTTCAGATAGCCATTTGTGAAAACCATAGGGTGATTGTTTCGCGTTATCAATCTCAACAGTTTCCGCTGTACTTTTTTTATCAGAAAAATCTGTGTAAACATCAACTGTGGAAATATAAACATATTTCTTCGCCGGAAAATCGTAAATTGAACGCACAACGCTTCTGACAGATAAATCAAATTCTAATGCCGGCTGTTCCGCAGCAAGAAATTTCTTAGAATTGCCGTTCACATTGACAAGAACATCGCATTTCTCACCGATATGTTCATCGTAATTATCAATGTCAATGCCGACGCACTCATCGAATTTTGACAATTCGGCAAGAACAGTAGCACCAACAAATCCTTTTGCTCCAAGTATGAAGATCATAGTTTTCTTGTACTTTGTGTTTGGTACTTTCTTTGTGTTTGGTTGGTAGTTGGTAGCTAACAGACTGTACGGACGAGCACAGACAGCAATATTTAAAATTTCTTCAGTCCATTCCGTCCGTTTGGTCCGTTTTGTCCGTTTTGTCCGTTTTGTCCGCTTGGTCCGTTTTGTCCGTTTTGTCCGTTCAGTCCGTTTAATTACAATCTTATCGCGCCGAGTTTACCGTAATTTTCAGCAAACCATTTTATCGTTTCGTTAAGCCCGTCCTTCAAGGAAGTGTCACAGGAAAAATTTATCAGT
>QMOL01000011.1 GCA_003648225.1 Chlamydiota bacterium | reverse complement strand
TTATATTCCAAATGGGCGTATGCGAGGCGACAAAATTTGTTGATTACTATCGACAATTTGTGTTGATTGATTAACTTTGCGATCTTTGCGCCTTTGCGAGAGTAAAAAATTGAATATCCAATATCGAATCCGCCAAAGGCGGACTTACAGCAGGAACATCCAATTTTCAAATAAATAAATTCGTGTAAATTTGTGAAATTCGTGTCAAAGATATTAATTTTAACAAATAAAAAAAGGAGACTCAAAATGAGAAAACTGATCTATATATTACTTTCAACTTCTTTAATTCTGACTTGCGGTTGTTCAAAGAAGATTCCAGAATCCTCGACCTCGCTTTCAATTGTCGCTATTAGTAGTGCAAACAATACTCTTACTTATAGGCTTCGGAATAATCTTAAAGAGTCTATTCTCGTTCAGGTAGACAAGGAGAGCAATATTCCCATATACCAACTTCGATATGAAAAAGGTGAGAACACTGCAACTGCTATTGGGCACGAGGAGCAAAGCAGTTTACTGAAGAACATTTTAATAGAGCCAGGTACATACCAAGAGTATCGCTATTCATTTGGCGTTAATCGTCCTGTCAAGTTCAAGGCTGGCGTCAGATACAAAAGAAACAGTCAATCTGAAGAAGAGCTTGTTTGGAGTGATTGGTATAGCGCTCTATAAAGGAAAGAACCGAACATTTGCCTGCAGCGGGACATCCTTACAGTCGGCCCCTGAGGCAGGCGTTAGGAGCAGGTAAATAATGAGTATTGGTAAAACAATTAAACTTTTTATGATTGACGGTGATACAAACGGTCGATGGGCTTGTGAGTTGTCAAATTGGACGGGAAAAGCATATAAAATTCCAAGAAATTCGATTCGGAATTGTACAGATAGACCAGAATTGCAGACGACAGGTGTTTATATGCTAATGAACCGTAATACAGATTTGTCTGAAAAAGGACAGATTTATATTGGCGAGGCTGAAGATATTTTTAGGAGACTTTCTCAACATATAAAAGAAAAAGACTTTTGGAATGACGCAATTGTTTTTATAAGCAAGGATGACAATTTAAATAAAGCTCACATTAAGTATCTTGAAAATAGACTTTATGAAATAACAAAATATGCAAATAGATATAATGTGATAAATTCTCAAATACCAACTCAGTCAGGTATATCTGAGGCAGATAAAGCTGAAATGGAAGAATTTCTTTCAAACATTTTGACGTTGGTTAGTACTCTTGGATTTAATGCTTTCGAGCCAATAAGGCAAATTGCAAAAAGAGAGGATTTAGAATCAGCAAAAGAATTGTTTTATATATCAGCAGTAAGAGGAGCAAGTGGGATTGGAAAGATGACATCGGAGGGTTTTGTTGTTTTTAAAAAATCACAAATAGCAGACCCCGTGACAAATTCTTATCCAACGATAATGCAAAAACTGAGAGATGCTTTATTATTAGAGGGAGTTATCATAAAAAAGGATGATAAACTGATTTTAGATCAAGATTATTTATTTAGTAGTTCATCATCGGCAGCAATGATAATTATGGGACGTAGTGCGAATGGATTGACTGAATGGAAACAGAAATCTGGTAAAACATTACAAGATTATGAGACAGGCGAAAACAATTAACACCGCCTAAGAAATCGTTGCACCTGACATTTTTCCATCGCGTTCCAAATGCCGCTCAACACGGTCGTTAATACTCCGTTTTGAGTTATAAGTAATTCATTTAAGTCTTTGACAATAAATAATAATTTTGTTATTATACTAACATTACTCAACTTATAATAAATTAAAATCAGGGGTATAGCGATGCATACAGCAACAATAAAAGAAGATATAAAAACTCTTGTAGATGCGCTTCCGGATAATTTGACTTACGATGATATTATGTACGAAATTTATGTCAAGCAAAAAATAGAAAAAGGGCTTGCTGATATTAAAAGCGGAAATGCTTTACCTCATGACCAAGTTAAAAAACTTTTTGCAAATGAATGAAAATTATTTGGGCTAATAGTGCTATTAATGACTTGAAAGAAATCAAGGCATATATTTCTAAAGATTCTGAATATTATGCGTTTCAGGTTGTTGAAAAAATAATTTCAGCAGTAGAAACTTTAAATACTTTTCCTGAAATAGGAAAAAAAGTTACAGAAGCAAATCAACAAAATATTCGCGAAATCATTTACACTCCCTACAGAATAATTTATCAATTTGAACCAGGTTATTTGAAAATTGTAACTATTGTTCATTCTGGAAGAGACCTATCTAATCCTAAATTACAAAAATGGGAAGTTGAATAGTTATTTATTAAACAAAAAATTATTTTTGGTTATTATATTATCATTAATAAAACAATAAGTCATATAATTTTATAGTTATTCCCGAAATAGCGTTAGAAAAAATTAAAAACTTAGTGTTCTTAGTGACTTAGTGGTAAAAAAATATATAAGGAAACCACAAAAGCACGAAGTGCACAAAGAAGAAATTTAAAATTTAGTGTCTTAGTGGTAAAAAATAATGAGAGTTATATTCCAAATGGGCGTATGCGAGGCGACAAAATTTGTTGATTACTATCGACAATTTGTGTTGATTGATTAGCTTTGCGATCTTTGCGCCTTTGCGAGAGTTAAGAAATTGAATATCCAATATCGAATCCGCCAAAGGCGGGCTTACAGCAGGAATGTCCAATTTTCAAATAAATAAATTCGTGTAAATCAGTGAAATCCGTGTCAAAGATATTAATCTTAACAAATAACAAGATCACTTGAGCAGAACCCAGCATACGCGGGTCACGGCGGCTTGGCTACCTATTTTTTGAGCCGCTGCTCAGTTCAAACGTTAGCGGCAAACAGATACGGACATACAGCTCTGCAAAGAATGCAGGAAGATATTGAAATGTTGGATGTTTAGACGTGCCCCTTGAGGCCCATGAGATACACAGTGTAGAATGTTAATTTTAATCAGGAGACGGATCAATGCGAAATTGGTTGGCAGTAGCGACGATGGCGGCAGGACTTTTGGGAGGCAGTTTTGCGACGGCGGCAGACGTCTGGATCGGCGGAAGCCGGGCCTGGGGCGATTACACCACACCGGGCAATGAATTGAAGTGGACGTTTCTCCAGAAAAACGTCAGCGGCCTGTATATCAACAACTTCGCCATGCGCCCGAAAGAGGCCGTGCAGCCCACGCGGCAAGAACGTCTCGACGGCATGTACAAACTGCTGAAGAACAAAAAGGTGTTTTACGAAACCGATCTGGTTCATTCTGAAGATGACTTCGATCAAAACAGTATCGACCTGTTTAAAGAAACCGGCTTTGAATACGTCGGCGCCACGATCAATCGCGGCACAAGCGACGCGCGCAACAAGATTATTACCCATGACGGCACACTGCCGCTCTATTACATGTTCGGCCCGTGGAACGGCGACGGCCATATCAAGAAGCCGAAGAATGACGCACTGCGTAAGAACATTCTGAAGTATGCCGGCGCGGCCGTGGATGATCCGGTGACGATGTGGCGTGGCCCTACAGGCAGCCGCAACACTCGGCAGATGGTGTATTCCACCATCAAGTGGTGTCACAAAAACAAAAAGAAGTTCCTGTTCCTGCTGGCTCCGAATGACTCAGGCCCAAGCTTTCTCCCTGAAGCAAAAAGCCTCGTTCACGATCTGGAAGACAACAAAGCGTTCCCCGACATTTTCGCTGTCGCTTTTTACGGCCCTCAATCCTTTCGGGAAAAGCTGGAAGTGCTTCCCGAAGCCGACGACGCCGGCAAGCCGATGCCTACATTCAGTGGCGTGCCGTACTGGTTAATCCATCATCTTAAAGACCCGAAGAAATGGGCGGCACTTTCCGCGCCGGGCGGCGAGAATATCGCCCTCCGGAAAGACGAATCGAAAGAGTTCGTCATCGACCTGAAGAACCGAAGCGACTGGCTCGACCTCACACCGGTCATTCGTCTGCGGTCGCAGAAGGCGGCTGGCTACACCATTCGCGCTACACTAGATGGGCACGATATCACCAGCGACCTCTTGGACGATGGTGTCATCCTCAGTGGCAATGATCGCTTAAATCCCGGCACGAATCGCCGATTCGTGGTGCAGGTGACGCGCGATTCGACCTCGGCATCGACGGCCGCTTGGGCTTTGGAGTTGCTGCCGAATCCATCGGATATGAGTCTGGTCAATCAGACGCTTCAATTGACGGCAAATGCCCCTGCGCCGCTCGCGCCTGTTCGCTGACGCGGGCGCAATTTCGGTGGTTATAGAATTGAAATGCTAACAGATCATTGCACCGGAAACTTTAGGGCTTCGCCCAAAAGTTCCGGTGAATTCCAACGATAACTTCAAGATAAAGGAGATAATTAATGAAAATAAAATACTGGACATTGTGGGTTATTCTGGGATGCTTTATGGCTGCGTTTGCGCAGACGCCCGCGGCCTACGTACGTCCGCAGTTGACAGAGTCGAACGCGTGGTCAATCATTCTAATACCGGACATTCAAACGTATAGTAAATTCGGGAGGAATCAGGGAATCACTGAACTAATGACCGCGTGGATCGCCGAGAATCTTCAACCGCTGCATGTGCTTACGGTGATGCAGAACGGCGACCTCGTAGAGCAAAACGGCATTGATAAACCGAGGGGGAATAACGGTGACCAAACCAGTGCGCAGCAATGGACCGCAGTGTCGCGAGCTTTTGAGAGGCTCGATGGCAAGACGCCCTATATTCTGGCTACAGGAAACCACGATTATGGTATTGCCAGTGCCGAGAATCGTGATACGCAGTTCCCGAAGTACTTTCCTGTTAATCGAAATTCCGCATGGAAGGGAGTGCTCGTGGAATGTTGCCCCAACCGTGTAGGAGAAAAAACGCTGGAGAACGCCGCCTACGAGTTCACGACACCGCAGGGTCGAAAACTGCTTATCGTGTCGCTCGAATTCGCACCATCTGACCCGGTGCTGGCATGGGCGAAACAACTCGTTGCACGCGACGCATATAAAAAAAGTTTTGTGATCCTGATGACACACTCATTCATCAAATCGATGGTCCAGAGTAGTGCCCGCATCGTAAAGGAAAAATACCTGATCAAAGATGTGAACTATGGTCAGGCTATCTGGGACAAGCTTATCTTTCCTTCTGATAATATCCGATTCGTGATCTGCGGACATATTGCGGGTCTCAATGATCCAAAGAAAAATGTCGGCTTCCGCATCGATAAGAACCATCTTGGCAAGCCTGTATCTCAGATGCTCTTTAATGCGCAGACTGACGGTGGCGGCTGGCACGGCAATGGCGGCGACGGGTGGCTGCGAATTCTGGAATTCTCTGAGGACGGAAAAACAATATCAGTGAGAACCTTCTCGCCGTTGTTTGCAAACTCCCCTTCGACACGGCACCTTGCCTGGCGCACGGAGCCCTATAACCAATTTGTTTTTGAACTCGAAGAATGATGCTTGTTGTGCAAGAAACTTGTTGCACGTGACACCCTATTTATTGCGCAAACAAACTTTGCTGATTTTCACGGATGAAAAAATAAAAATGAGATTAAACGCATCTTCTGCAACCAAAAACGCTGTAACAACGATGTATACTGCTATACGGTCTAAACTACGACTACATAAGGGATAACTCTGTTTGTCAGGTCAGAAAATGTGATATAATTCCTGTGCTGAGAATTTATGTTTCGTCCCTACCTGTTCCGATAGCGTAGTTCTTTGGGAATGCGACTAAGAGCTTTCCGAGTAAGCCTTAATGAAGCTAATATAGAATTTCTACTTTATGCTGTTCCAAGCTGTTTCAACTATGTATCTCAAATCGCTGGATTCGGGTGTCCAACCAAGAACTGTTTTGGCTTTTGTTGAGTCAGCAACGAGTTTGGGAGCATCACCGGGCCTGCGTTCAACTTCAACTTCGGGGATTTCACTATCACTAACTTCACGGCAGACATCTATTACTTCGCGAACACTGAATCCATTTTCGGAACCGAGATTGAAGATATCGGACTCTCCACCATTCAGAAGATTTTTTAATCCGAGAATGTGTGCGTCACTTAAATCATTTACATGAATATAATCGCGAATACACGTTCCGTCAGGAGTTGGGTAATCAGTGCCGAAGATTTTGATGTTTTCGCGCTGCCCTTTGGCAACTTGAAGAATAATAGGAATCAAATGAGTTTCCGGATCGTGCCGTTCGGAAAGTTTTCCTTCAGGATCACATCCCGCGGCGTTGAAATAACGAAAAATGCAATGTTTTAATCCATAAGCAGTATCAAAATCCTGGAGAATAAGCTCCACCATTCTTTTACTGTGGCCATAAGGATTAAGAGGACCTATAGGCGTGGTTTCGTTGATTGGTATTTTTTTTACATCACCGTAAGTCGCGCATGTGGAAGAAAAAATAAAGTTTTTAACGCCAAAATCTTTGCATGCAGTTAAAAGAATTAAAGTTTGTGCGACATTGTTCTCGTAATATTCTGCCGGCTTTTCGACCGATTCGCCAACGCAGGCGAAAGCTGAGAAATGCATTACTGCATCGATTTTATAATCTGTGAAGATTTTTTCTAAGATTTCTCTGTCACCGATGTTCCCTTCAAAGAAATGAGGAGTGAGTACCGCATCGCGAAATCCACGTGAAAGATTATCAAGAACAACAACTTCATAGCCGTTTTCCATTAAACGTTTAACGCAATGGCTTCCGATGTAACCGGCACCGCCGGTAAGTAAGATAGTAGTCATGACAGATTACTGATTATTGGGTTAATTATTTTTTCTTTACTACAGAAGTTGTAGTTGTTGGTTGATAAACTTTCGTAGTACGTTTGAATACAAGCGCTTTGCCAATTTTAGAAATGTATTCCCAGCCGTTATTACCTAGTTCTTCGTATTTGCTAAAAGGATCTGTAATTGATAATTGTTTATATTCAATTTTATTGTAAGGAACCGAACGCTCAAATACAAGCGCTTTATCAAACTTTGCATCAAAGTTCCAACCTTTCAAACCAAGTTTGTTCCATTCGTTAAAATCTGCGGTGGCGGGAAGTTGAATGTAATTGAATTTCATTTCATTTTTTTTGTCATAGCGTTTAAAAACAATAGTATTTTTGAATATACATGTGAACTGCCATCCGTTTTCACCGAGTTTATTCCATTCTTGAAAGCTGTTTTGGGCAGGCATTTGCATATAATCAAGTTTAGAAGTAGCTTTAAAAATAATAGTATTTTTAAATAATGCAACGAAATCCATTTTATTGCTACCGTATTTTTTCCATTCATCAAAGCCGGCTTTAGTGGGCAATTGAGAAAAAATTGATTTATTTTTCCGGTCGCATCTTTTAAATAAAATTGCTTTGCCAATATTGTTTGCGAATTGCCATCCGTTCAATCCAAGTTTTCTCCAATCATGAAAAGGCGAGGAATCAGGCAATAGTAAATATTTCCATTTTTTGTGTTTAGGGGTAAGACTTTTACTGCTGTCAGCGAGTAGTGAATTAGAGACGAAACAAGAGAATATAATAAAAGAGATAATTAAGCGGAACATTTTAAACTCCTATGATTGAGATTAAACCATACTTATTAAATTATATAAATTAAATTGATATAGACATATTACTTAATCGCGATAATAGATGTGTCTCGCGCACCGAAGATCAAATTATTCAATTTAATAAAATTATTATTGGCAGTTGTTGAATTTTTAAGAATTTTTAATTGTTCGGGTTTGGGAAAAGGATGAAGGAAATCAACCTGAACATTTGAAAATCCGGCTTCTTTTAAATAAAATTGCAGTGTTGCAGGATGCAACGGCCTAATGTGAGTCGGATCCTTATAAAAATCAGCCGCCGCAACAAATAAGTTCAACATATTAGGTGTCTCGAGTAGCAGTTTTCCTTTTGGCTTGAGCTTATTAACAGCCATATTGAAAAACTTAATCATGTCTCCATAGTTTAAATGTTCGATGACATGAAACGCGGAAATAACCGGTAAAGAGTTATTTTTACATTTTTTCAGGACGTTGAATAAGTCGCCTTTTTTTACAGGGAGATTATTGCTAACAGCGCATTGAACAGCAACTGAATTAGCATCGATGCCCTTTGCGTGGAAGTTATTTTCAATAAGCAGTTCAACAAACTCACCGCGACCGCACCCCACATCAAGGATAAAGTTTTCTTTTGAGGATTTGACATTTTTTAATTTGTCAATGTAATAAGTCAACCGTTTTTTAATTATTTTCTCTGAACCTCTAAAAGATTGTTCATAATCAGAATATAAGGAATCGTTGATGAAATTTTTTAATTCAGCATTTGTTCCAAGAACAGAATTCTTTCCGGACGAACCGGTAGCGGTGGAAATAATGTTTTTAATTGCTTTATTTTGCTCAGCGATTTTATTATATAAAGAATGTAAATTGTTAAAACTTTGCTCCGCTTTCCCTGAATATTTGAATAATTCAGCGATTTTATTATTCATTTGATTCAACGATTCTACGAGAGTATCTTGCCGATTATCAATATCTTTAAATTGTTTGGATGTGTGCTTTTGAATATCAATTTGTCTTTTTATTACAGTTTGTTGTTCTTCGTCAAGCTTTTTAACAGATTCAACTAAATCACTTTGCCGATTGTCAATATCTTTGAATTGTGAAGTTGCAAGTTTCTGAAGGCCGGCTTGTCTTTTTATAACATTTTGCTGTTCTTCATTAAGATTTTCAATAGACTTAACTAAATCACTTTGCCGACTGTCAACATCTTTGAATTGTGAAGTTGAAACTTTTTGAATATTACTCAAAGTTTTAACGAAGTCTTTTTGTTTATTATCAATATTTTCAATAGACTTAACTAAATCGTTTTGCCGACTGTCAATATCTTTGAATTGAGAAATCACAATTTTTCGAATATTATCTTGACTTGTTGCGATGATCAGTTGTTCTTTATTTGTATTTTCCAAAGAGCTGACTATATCATTTTGCCGATTATCAATATCATTAATTTTTGAAGTTATAATTTCTTGAATATTATCTTGCCTTGTTGTAACCCCCTGTTGTTCTTTATGAAGATTTTCAATAGACTTAACTAAATCGTTTTGTCTTGTTGTAACTGCCTGTTGTTCTTTATGAAGATTTTCAATAGACTTAACTAAATCGTTTTGCCTGTCGTCAAGGTTATTAAATTGAGAAGTGGCGGTTTTTTGAATATTGTCTTGTTTTTTTATGATTGCCTGTTGTTCTATATGAAGATTTTCAATAGACTTAATTAAATCGTTTTGCCGGTTATTCAACTCGGTTATTACGTTGACAATATTATTATTAAAAATATTTTGCGCGGAGGTAAAATGCGCGAGTGAACGTGTAATGAATTTTTTAATCCATTTAAAGCGGGAATTATTATCAGGTAACTGCGGAATTTCGTGATGATTCCTGATATAATCAAATGATGTAGAGTTATTGCTCACGAATTTGATTCAAGTATTTTTTTATATAAATTAATAAGCCTGTTTGTAACATTTTCAAGCGAAAATTTCTTCACCTGGTTTTTAGTTTCTTTGACGTATTCCTGATACTTTTCTTCATTTTCAGCCATCATGGTTAACGCTTGTGCCATTGCATCCGCATTTTTAGGGTCATCTAATAAAATTCCAGCTTTGCCTGTCACTTCAGGAAGCGAGGAATTGTTTGACGTGATCGCCGGAGTACCGCAAGCCATAGCTTCAAGAATTGGTAGTCCGAATCCTTCATATAAAGATGGAAAAACAATCGCTCTGGCGCCGGCATAAATTTGTCCTATATATTTTTCATCAACGTAGCCAAGCGGGATGATTTTATCTTTTAATGCGTTGATTTTATCGTTAATCGGCGAGTTAAGCCACCCTTTAGCTCCCGCGATGACAAGAGGGATAGAAATGTTATACTTTTCAAAAGCATTGAGAATAGTTTCGAGATTTTTTCTTGGTTCGAGGCTTGCAACGAAAAGAAAATATTTTTCCGGAAGTTTATACTTTTTCTTAGTTTTAGAGATTTCTTTTTCAGAAAATTTATGGAAAGTGAGTGAATTGTACGTATTAGGGATAACTGAGATCCTTTCCGGATTAACATTTAAAAGCTCAATTAAATCTTTTTTTGTATGCTCTGAAACAGCGATAAAATGTGTGTTGCCTTTAATCGCTCTGTTAACATTTAGATTGCAAAAATCAATATTTTCCTGCGTGTGATATTGCGGATGAGTGATGAATGAAAGGTCGTGAACCGTTAATATCATCGGGTAATCAATGTCAGCAGGAGTCATATAAGCCGTGCTGTGAACCAAATCAATTCCGTGAACCGTATTTTCGGGAGATGAAAACGCCGGCAGGGGACCGCGATACAGTTCAATACTTTTTATTTTTGGAGTTTTGAAATTATATGTTTTTCCGTATTCCGGATGAACAAAAGTACCGAAACCCGGCAAAAGTTTAAAAGAAATGTTTTCGGGAGCAAATTTTGCTAATCCGTCAACTATATTTTGCGTGTATCTTCCCACACCGGTAATTTGCTCGCCAATCGCTCTGCTCACGTCAATGGCGATAGTAAAATGGTTTGAAGGTTCAAAGGTCTGAAGGTCCGAAGAGCGGTGTGGTTGAGCAGAATTTTTGTTTTCGGCTTCGATTTCTGAAAGACGGTTGTTAATCCGTGTAACGCATTTTTCAACCGACCATTTTTCTGCGACATCTTTGGCTGCCTGAGATCCTTTTTCTTTAGCTTCGTCCTGATTTTTAAAGATGTGTTTAAATAAAAATTTGAGATGCTCTGTATCGGGATCCGCCCATTTGAATCCTTTGTAATACGGACATTTCGCAACTGCGTCAATCAAACTTTTAACTTGCAGCGGATATGAATTCGCTTCAGTCATAAAGGCGGTAGGCGCACTCCAGTAAGTAGAAATAACGGGAAGTCCGCAAGCCATGGCTTCAAGAATAGGCATACCCCATCCCTCGCCGCGCGAAGTTAAAACGAAGCAGTCGGCGGATCTGTACAAACTACCAAGTTGGTGATAGGGGAGATATTTATTAACGATAAATTCTATGCGTCCACCATTTGGATTTAAGTCTAAACTTTCAATAATCGAATGAATATTTATGCCCGGATCAGTAACATTTGCTTTGCAGAGCAGAATAACCGGATCATCTGAACTAAAAGATTCATTGAAAGATTTAATTAAAATTTCAGGCGCTTTACGCTCGCCCCATTCAAAAATGGTAAGGAATTTAAAATCGTCACTGACAGGGAATTTTTTTATCAAAGGATTAAAATAATTAATATCAACGCCAAGCGGCATGACATAAATAGGCTTAGTAACACCTGACTCCGAGAAAGTTTTTTTATTAAATTCAGTAGGAACCCAGACTTCATCCATTAAATTCGCCTGTCGTGCCCATTCCTTAGGAATCCCGCTTGTTTCAAGCATTGTATAACCTATTTTATAAGGTCCTTTATTTGAAATGAATGCGTCTCCCTGACCATAAACGATGTGTGGAATATTTTTGGGAACGGATCGGTGCTTCATAACATTTATTTGATAATATCCGGTATTATCAGGTTCCTCAACCGGAAACACAGTTCCTTTACCGTAAAGATATCTGTATGTAACCTCAACATTTTGTTTGTCAAGTTCCAGCAGCATATCTTTTGAAGTCATAGCATAGCCATGCGGCCGTGAGACAGTAGAATACCAAACGGCTTTTTTATTGTATCTGTTTTCGAGTTTTTTCGCCCATTTTTTCTTGAAAGTCTTTTGAGAAGTTTCAAACAGATCGGAATGACTGACTTTATTTTCCTTTGTTGAAACATTTTCATGATGTATAATAGTAACCGCACCGCAGCAAACTGTTTTGTAACCCGATTCTTTAGCAGTAAGACAATAATCAGTATCTTCAAAATAAGAAAAATAATCTTCTGACAGAACTCCAATTTTGTTAATAAGTTCCCTTTTTATATAGGTACACGCGAAAGCGACACATTCGACTTCATGGGTAAAAGGATATTGATTGATATCCATTTCTTCACTGCCTATTTGCTGTCCCCAGAAAGTTTTTACAGGCATGTACGCGCCGGCGTGCTGAAGCATTCCGCTTGGACGTTGGAGCCGGCATCCGATGATGCCGATATCAGGTTTGGAATAAGCGGTGTCGTGAAGATGCTGAATCCAATCTTTTTGAGAGGTTAGAATTTCGGTGTCGTTATTTAACAAAATAATGTCGGAATCCGGGGCGGTTTCTTTAATTGCCTGATTATTTCCTCTGACAAATCCAACATTTACAGGATTTATGATTAAAGAAATGTTATCAAGTGATTTAAGATATTCAACCGTTCCGTCTGTGCTGCCGTTATCAACAATTATTATTTTATAATTATCATACTCGGTATGCTTTCTAAGAGTATCGAGGCATTTTTTTGTGTATTCAATGCCATTCCAGGTTAAAATTATTATTGAAACAGGTTTATTGGGCATAATTAATTATTATTTGGTTGCTAAAACTGAATAATCTAAATATCCGTAAAGCGTGTTATTCAGCTTTTCTATATTGGTATTTTCAAGTAAATTATTATCCGAATCGGTTTTAAGTTTATATTTTTCAGGCGTAGGATGTATTTCTTTAACTTTAACATTTTGAAATGAAAGCTTTTCAAGAAGAAAAGACATCGTATTGGGATGTATCGGCTGCTTATGAGTGAAATCTCTGTAGAACATACTTAACGCGAAAAAGGATGTGGGATTAGGCGTTTCAAGTGCCAATTTCCCTCCATGAGCTAATTTGGCCGAACAAAGACGCAAAAATTCCAATAATTGATTGGGATGCAGATGTTCTATAATATGGCACGCGAAAATTCCTTTTAAAGATCCGTTTTCTAAAGATTTCAGATATGATACAGCGTCCGATAGTATAACATCATGTTTCTTTGTTTTACAGTGATTTACCATATCTTCATTTATATCTAAGCCTTTCGCGGGAACACTCGCCTCGCGACAGATGTCAAGGAATTCCCCGCGACCACATCCTATGTCTATAACAAACGGGTTGGAGATTTTTTTATCTGTAGTAGATTTTGAGAAAAAAGATACGTATGGTTCTATAAGTTTTTTTACAACACTTTCTATCGCGCGATCAGCATTGATATATGGGAAATACAGATAATCGTTTGAAATATTACCGTTTATCTCCGTTGGAACGTTTTTATCAACTCTTGATATTTTAGAAACATTTTTGGTCTCAACAATTAAATTTTCCAGTCTTTGTCTTAATACAGTATTTTCATTAAGAAGAATTTCAAAACGCTCTTTTAAGTTTTCAAGAGGTAAAAGACGCTTGCTAAGTGTTCGGTTTGTTTTTTCCAACTCTTCAAAACGTTTTCTCTGTATGTTAAAGTCTTTATCCCAATTTTCCAGCTTTTCAATTCGATCTCTTTGTATGCTAAAGTCTTTATCCCAATTTTCCAGCTTTTCAATTCTACTTCTTTGGATACTGAAATCTTTATCCCATTCTTCCAATTTTTCAATACGTTTCCGCAACAGATATTTTTCCTGCTCATATGATTCAACATTTTCCAAGCGCCTGCGTAGAAAAGAGATGTCAACATCAAAATCTTCAACATATTCCAATCGGGACTGTTGGACATCCAATCTTCTATTTATATTCCTTGAGAGTTTTTCACTTTGCTCGATACGTTTATGTATTCTCACTTCTGATTTACGGAAATACTCAAATTTTTCCGCGATATCGTGAAAAAGATCGAAAAATCTATTGGTAATCTTTAAAATGGCAGCGTTAAATTCAACTTGACGTGTGGCGTAAAGTCGGAATACGCGCATAATCAGCTTTTTAATTTTATAAAACCGGGTATTCCCAGGAACTGAGCGCGGGTCATACAATTTTGAAGCGTAATCAAGATTGAAATACAGTTCAGGACTCAAACTGATATTATCATAAGTTTCAAATTCATCTAAAGAGCTGATATCCTCTAAAGAATCGACATTTTCTAAATAAATGTTTGAAAGTCCTTTGTTATTACGAATACGATGCTGTATTCCTCTCAAAAGATAATCTACGGAAATATCTTCTTTTCGTGTGTCAATATGCATTATTTAAAATTATTTTTATTAATTATATTTTAAAAATTATACAATAAAACAAAGAAATTTACAATATTGTGATTAGGAATTAGGTTGATTTGTTGTAAAACGGCCGCTTTCGGCAGTAATTTACATTTAATTTTCTATCTTAACTTTGCTTTCACCAAATAATCTTTCCACCTCCCGGAGAAACTCTTCTGAGGGTAAGATTAACATTGAATCCGGAAGATTAATAATAGAACTCTTCCTGTTTCCATTAGTTATTTTTAATGATACAGGGAGTGATCCGGAATGCTTTTTTATAAGTTGCTGCAATTTCTTCATCTTTGTTTCAGAATCTTTGGATTTATCGATAAAAATGTTGAGCTTTGTCGCTTGCCGAACTGCCGCATCGGCAGGAAATAAATTTGAAGCCGATAGAGATGTTTTTCCAAAAGTTGTTCTTATCAATCCGGTTGCAAACCAAATTTCTCCGGGCTTTAATAAATTCCTGTATTTTTCAACAAGATCCGACCAAAGAAGAATCTCATAAGTTCCGTATAAATCTTCAAAAGTTATAATTCCGTAAACGGTCTGCTTTTTACTCACACGCCAATCTGTCTTAATAATCAAACCGCCCATTACTTGTTTAGTTTCGGAAGAAATAAAATTATTATTCGTATTGTCATTAGCTTGGTAACCCATTGAGCGTGAATCTTTTGTGACTAACGCGCGCCAGGTTGACGAATAATTATCAAGCGGATGCCCGCTAAGATATATTCCAAGCATTTCTTTTTCAAACGATAAGCGGGTTAGTAAGTCCCATTCATCCACTTTTTCAAGATTTGAACGGGATTTCTTCACGGAAACATCATCATCAGATATATCAAAAAAAGACCGCTGAAATTCAGATTCTCCACCACGTTCCCATCCTGCCGCCGCATCATCAACGATTAGCATCATTCTTTGTCGGGGGATATTAAAACAATCGCCGGCGCCTGCTTTCACTAGACTTTCCAGAGCCTTTCTATTCACGATTTTATGATTTATTCTTCTTGTGAAATCGTCAATACTTTTATATTCTCCGTTTTCTTCACGTTCGTTAATTATTGCGACGGAAGCAGCCGGCCCCATGTTTTTAACCGCATCGAGGCCGTATCTAATTGCGGAACAATTTTTTTCAGCAATTAACTCCACCGAAAACTTTGCCTTACTTTTATTAAAATCAGGTGGCAAAATAACGATATTATGAATCTTACAACCCAATTTATATTCCGGGAACTTTTCCGGAGTGTCAAGTCGGCTGTTCATTAGCGCGGCAAAAAATTCTGCAGGATAATTGGCTTTCAGCCATGCTGTTCGATATGCTATAAAGGCGTAAGCGGTAGCGTGAGATTTATTAAAGCCGTATCCCGCGAATTTAGCTATTCTATCGAATAATTTCACAGCAGTTTCGTTCGGAATATTTTTCTTCAATGCGCCGGATATGAATTTTTCTCGTTCCGCTTCTACCTTCTTCTGAAGTTTCTTTGACATTATTTGACGGAAAATGTCCGCATCAGAAAGTGAATACCCGGCTAATGAATGAAGAACCTGCATTACCTGTTCCTGATAAAGCATAATTCCGTAAGTTTCTTTTAATATCGGCTTGAGTTTCGGATGAAGATAAATTACTTCTTCACGCCCGTGTCTGCGGTTTACATAAATCTCACTTTCGCTCATCGCACCCGGTCGGTATAGCGCAAGAAGAGCTATTAAGTCATCAAATCTGTCGGGCTGCAGCTCAAGAACAAGGCGAAGCATTCCGGCACTCGATTCAAGCTGAAAAACACCGGTGACATCTCCTTGTCTCAGAAACTGATAGGTTAATTTGTCGTCTAACGGAAGCGTTGATAAATTAATTTCTATATTGTGCACATGGTTAATCATCTCTACAGCATTCTGAATGATTGTGAGGGTCGAAAGCCCAAGGAAATCCATTTTCAGTAAACCGACACGTTCAACCGCGTGCATATCAAATTGCGTTATTATATCTCCGCCGGAGCCACGGGATAATGGAACAATTGTTCTTAGCGGTCGCGGAGAAATTACTATTCCTGCCGCGTGAGTTGATATATTCTTTGGCAGATCTTCAATTTTTACAGCGACATCAAGCAGGTTTTTTGCAGATCGATCATACAAGTACAATTCACGCAGGGGATGATGCCGTTCTAAAGCCTGTTTGATGATCCTCATCGTTTTGTGTTTGTGATTTCGGAAAAAATCTGCCAATAATCGACACGTTTGCTCAACTTTATTTGAAGGTGTGTTTAGTATTCTACCGGTTTCGCGTATGGCGGCTTTAAAACGCATCGTATTGAAAGTGGCGATGTTGGCAACTTTATCAGCACCATATTTCTGGCGGACATAATCAATTACTTCCACGCGCC
Organism: Chlamydiota bacterium; assembly: GCA_003648225.1. Lineage (GTDB taxonomy): Bacteria > Auribacterota > UBA3054 > UBA3054 > B51-G9 > B51-G9. Next base: position 6,344 of record QMOL01000011.1, on the reverse strand, counting down.
TCAGTTCACAGAAGTCCATATCGATATCCGGCATTTTTTTTCGCGCGGGATTTAAAAATCGTTCGAAAAGTAATCCGTAATCGATTGGATCAATATCTGTTATGCCAAGAAGATAACTGACAAGACTTCCCGCGGCTGATCCTCTGCCAGGGCCGACAGGGATGCTATTTTTTTTTGCGAAGGCGACAAAATCAGCGACTATGAGAAAATAATTAATAAAACTCATTTTTTGAATGATTTCTAACTCAAATTTAAGCCGCTTGTCAACCTCTTTTCGCTTGCGCTTTGTAAGCTTTACATTCGAGTTAACCGTTTCATCTTCCCAGTCCGGATATCGATTTACAAGTCCTTTGTAACAAAGTTCTTTTATATAATGAATACTTGTTTTATCTCCAGGACATTCAAAACGGGGTATTATAAAATCCCGATTCACGCGAAGCTCAACAGCGCATTGCTCCGCTATAAAAACTGAATTTTTAATGGCTTCCGGCGCATTCTTAAATATTTTGTGCATCGTATCTGAATCGCGGAAATAATACAAATCTGATTTTGGAGCGAGCTCAGAAAAAGAATTTACAGGAGTTCCTTTTTCAATGTTTAGTAATAGTTCTACAGATATCGCATCTTCCTTTCGCGCGTACAAACATTGATTAGCAGCTACAACAGGAATATTGATTTGCCGTGCAAGGTTAATCATTTTCGGCAAAACTCTTTTTTCTTCATAAAGTTGATGCCATTGGAGCTCTATATAAAATTTGCCTGCTCCGGCGCAATGGGAGAATTTCCCCGCGATTTCTCTGGCGATATTTTCATTGTTATTCAAAATAGTCTGAAATATTTCACCGTTAAATCCGCCTGATAAAATTATCCAATCGCCCGCGAGTTCTTCAATCCATTCCTTTTTTGCGTATAAAACACGTTCATTTCCTTCGATTTGAATTCGTGTGATAAGTTCACATAGCTTTTCATATCCTTTATTATTTTCAGCAAGAATCACTATATCATAAATCGCAGGTGAAAGCGGGTCGATACTGATTTGCTGTGAAAAAGATTCAACTGCAATCTCCGCGCCGATTATTGGGCGAACCCCGTTTCGTAAACACGCATCGTAAAATCTCATGCACGCGTGAAGATTCATTCTGTCTGTCAGCGCAACTGCCGGCATACCGTTTTCAGCGGCGAGTTTTGCTATGTCATTAACGCGCAGCGCACTTGACAATAACGAAAATTCGCTTAGATTATGCAGGTGTACAAAAGAAGAGTTGGACATGGAGTGCTTTAAGGTTATTCACTTTGCTTATTTAAGGTTGCTCGCTTCGTTCGCTTAAGGTTATTCGCTTTGCTCATTTAAGGTTGCTCACTTCGTAAAAAATATGGAAATCAGATAGCTTCAATTTCCAGGGACCTTACGGCCGCTTTATCAATCAAACTTAGATTGCGTAACAATAGCCTTAAGTGCTATTGCGCACCCTTAACAAGAACAACGAGTAACTGTAAAATAATAACAAATGATAGAACGTAAATCAAGTGGTTTTTTACAAAAAATTACCGATTTCGTGATGATAGCTTTCGCGTTACAAATTAACATTGTTTTTCAGCCGTATCGTGCAGTAGATGTGTTGCAAAAAAGAGAGCCGAGTTATGCACAATTTTAATTTACTCTGATGAGCTGTGTAAAAGCCCATCCTCATAAATTCAAATTGTGGTTAACTCTTAAAGTATCCCATTTACAATCAAAATCAGAGTAATAAACAAAAAACGCAAAAGGTGACATTTCTATAAACTTGACACAAATCTTAAAATAGCTTTGACGAAAAAGACGAACTGTGGTATAATAAGCATGTAATAGAATAATAATTCATTTAATGGAGCTTTTATGAAATTGAAACTTGTAATAGTATTTTTATGCCTTGCAGGAATTATGACCGCTATGGCTGAACCTTACGAAGTATTGCTCGCTACTGATCCGCCGGGAGCGGATGCGTATCTTTACCTCGTCCATCCCTTTAATATGCCGGATAACACGAATTACGGAACTAGTCATTATTATTTCGATTGCCAGCCGACAGTGCCGCAACCCGATTGGGGTGTTAAAGGTTGGGATGGCGACGACCCGTGGTTAAATAACAATTGGACTTATGGTGTGCGTAAAATTAGAGCAAATATTTTAAACGATCCGGGTGATTGCTGGGTGAAAGTCGCCTATCTTGGTTCCGGTAGCGCTTTATGCACAGTTACAGTTACAAATTGGCGCGGAGCGCAGCCTGTAACTTTCACAAAAAATATGAGTGAAGGCGATGCGCCTTGGTATGTTACAAACCTTCCGTGCGCCCAAAATATGAAATTAAATATTTTAAAAGCGAAACAAAATAGAACATCAGGCCGCCTTAAAATTAAGGCACTGATCTGCCATATCAATCCGATGACAGAAACAACAACTTATTTTCGTGCTTCCCTTGACTCATCTGAAGATTACAGTTTGAGAGTTGAAGAATGGATGCATTACACAACTGAAAAGAATGTGAAAATAAGAAAAGAAGGCACTGTCGGTAAATTTGGTAAACCAATAAGTGCAATTATAAAAATAAAGGATATGATAAGCAGTCTGGTTGTCAAAGGGCAAGGGCGGAATATGTACCAAAACAGACCATTACGCGTTTTTATCGCGCTCGGCGGTTGTAGTGGATATCAGTTGATCAATATGGATGCTAAATCAAAGTATAAAGCTGACGTCAAATATAAATAAATCGGTTGTTCCGATAGTGTGGCGGAGATTACAGGATAAAACTTAGGCACTGATTTCACTAATTTCCACTGATTATAATTTTATTTTCTAATGATTTTGTCACTTAATCGTTTTGTCAAAGAAAATATTCGTCTTTAATTCCCTTCTTCCGCAAGATTTATTATCGATAAACCGAGTGCTTCGCCAAATAATCCGATTTCCGATAAGTTTATATGCTCATTCGCAATGTGTGCCTGCCCCGGAGAGTCGAGAGAGAAACCGATAGCTGGAATATTTTTTTCTACAAGTTGTTTGCAAACAGTTGTACCGCTCATCCCGAAAAGAGAAGTTTCTTTTCCCGTTAAATCTACAATCGATTTCTTGATTGCTTTTACAAGTGGATTGTCATCGGAAATAACAAATGGCAGCATATGTTCTTCTGATTGAACATCGTAACTCAAGCAATATTTCTCATTTAGAACTTCTTTTGCGAATTGCTCAATCAAGTTCAGAATTTCATCTTTGTTTTTTTGCGGAGTGTATCTGATATCAATAGATATTTCACATTCGTTAGGAATAATGTTATAAGCGGTTCCACCGGAAATTTTCCCGATATTTATTGTTGAAGGAGAGAAGATTTTGTCACCGTCCTCACCAAAATAACCGGTTTTTTCTTTAAACAAAGATTGAATCTTATTTAAGAAAACATTACCGGCAAGTATCGCGTTTAATCCTTCTCCAGGCGTTGATGCATGAGCTTGTTTGCCGTGGAATTTTACTTTAACACGAAGCATTCCTTTCTCACCAATAGAAACGGAATAAATGGAACTTCCGGTATCGGGGACTATCGCGTAATCAGCTTTTATATTATTTTCTTTTAGCAAATATACAACCCCATGCTCGGAACCAAGCTCTTCATCGGCTACCGCTCCGACAAGCATTGCCCCTTTAAATTCTTTTTCATATTTTTTGAAAAAAGCCGCGAGTAGAAGAGAGGAAACTAATGGTCCTTTATCGTCTGCTGAGCCTCGACCATAGAGATAACCGTCTTTGATTACCGGTTCGAATGGCTTTGTTGTCCATCCGTTGCCTGCAGGAACAACATCTGTATGTCCGGGAACAAAAACTGTGGGTGAACCGTTACCGACTTTAGCAAGAAGATTTGTTCGGCCGGGCGCAGCTTCATAAGTTTCGTACGCGATATCATATTTTTTGAGGAAAGTTTTTACAACTTCCACAGCGAGATATTCGTTTCCGGGCGGGTTTGTTGTATCTTTTTTAACTAATTCACAAAGAAGGTCAATTCCTTCCTGCTCATGTTCTTTAAACCAGACTTTAAGTTTATTTTTCATTGGATTATTGGATTAATTCCCACTTTCAAAGCGAAGACCGGCGTAAGCTGGTGGGTGCCCTTTGGGGGGGATGTTAATTTGGATTATTGAATATTAAAACTGATTTCCGATTGCCGCCCTCAATTCCTTCACAGCAGATGTCATATCATCAGCCATAGTTACGGCGGTAACAACAGCGATTTTTTTAGCACCTGTTTGCAACACTTTATCAATATTTGTAGTTTTTATTCCGCCCATTACAGTAAACGGAATATGTAAATGCGGAACAATTTCTTCTATCATTTCAACTCCAACAACTTTTAAATGCAGTTTGGTACCAGTGGGGAAAACAGGACCTATATTCACATAATCCGCACCGGCTGATTGTGCGTCAAGAGCTTCTTCAAGGTTATGGGAAGAACTTCCGATGATCAAATCAGGAGCGATCTTTCTTGCTTTCGCAATCGAGAAATCTTCCTGTCCGAGATGAACGCCATCGGCGTCAACTTCAATTGCGACATCTATATAATCGTTTATGATTAGTAAGATTTCTGCATCGGCAGTTATTTTACGGAATTTTTTTGCCATTTCGAGGAAACGTTCTCTGCAGCATTTTTTATCGCGAAGCTGAATTATTTTTCCGCCGCCCTTTATTACAGCGTCAAGGACTTCATAATTTGATCTTCCGTTTGACAGTTCTTCGCAAGTAACTGTGTAAAGGTCGATTTGTTCGAACAATTTTTTTCTTTTTTCTAGCATATAGTTCATAGTTGGTAGTAAGGACCGCAAAGACAAAGATTGACTTAAAGTCCAAACGTCTAACGTCAAATCCATTAATCCGCTAATCCATGACGCACTAGGAAGTGCGTCTTACTTCATCAATCCATTCTTCAAATATTCCCTGTCCCAGTCTTTCCACACAGGTTCATATCCTGCTTTTTTAATTGCTTCGGCAACTTCAGCGGCGGACCGCTTATCAACCACGTCAAACTGCTCTCCCGCTTCGCTTGCGTTTGAATAGCCGAGTGGAGAAGTGCTGCTTGCCGCGCTCATTTGAGTAATTCCGAGATGGAGCATATTATCACGAGTGTTCGCCGGTTCACGTGTTGATAAAACGAGATGAACATCCGGTAAAACGAGTCTGAACACGCAAATTAATTGAGCGAGCTGCCTATCTGTTAGCGGGTTTTCTGGAACAAATCCTCCGGCTGCACCGCGCAGTCGCGGGAAAGAAATACTTACCTGCGTCTGCCAATACTGCGTCATTAAAAAATAAGAATGAAAACCGGTGAATAATGCTTCCGTTCGCCAGTTGTCTAAGCCGTAAAGCGGGCTTACACCGATTTTTCTTATACCCGCTTTTGCCGCGCGTTCAACAGTATTGATTCTCCAGTTATAATTGCTTTTTCTCCCGCCGGGGTGAACTTTTGAATAAGTTTTTTTATTATAAGTTTCCTGATAACAGGTTACACAATCAACACCGCTTTTTATTAATTTAGCGTAATCGTCTTGAGATAGCGGCTGAACTTCCACGCATATTGACGAAAATTTATCACGAAGCCTTCCAGATAGCTCACATAAATAATCAACGTTCGCGTAATCAGGGTGCTCACCGCTTACCAACAAGATATGTTGAAATCCCATTTTATGCAGCAGCATACTTTCATTTACCGCTTCGTCAATCGACATCGCAAGTCGTTTGACTTTGTTTTTCGCGTTAAATCCGCAATAAACACATAAATTAGTGCAATAATTACTGACATAAAGCGGAACGTACATTAAAACAGTTTTACCAAATCGCTGCAAAGTTAGTTTGCGTGACCGCTGAGCCATAGTTTCAAGCTGCTCACTTGCCGCCGGCGAAAGCAGAACGGGCAAATCGTTAATTGAGAGTTCGGGTTTAGCGAGAACTGTACTAACTTGTTCAGAAGAAAATCCAAGAATCTCTTCGGATAAATTTTCCCAGCCGTAATTGTCGAGCAGGTCATCACAAGCTTCGCGAAAGGAATTATATTTATGAGTTATAAATTTCATATTTTTTGCCACGAATGCACGAATTGATTTTTAACCACGAATGGACACGAATGAACACTAATAAATATATTACATCGTTTAAATTAATGTTTTGCCACCGCTTTTTTGTCATAATGTTTAAGTTATAAAAAAATATTTTGTTTTTAGGTTGTTTTTTTTGAGTTATAGATCTTTTTTGCCTTTAATTCGCGAATTTGTGGCGAATTTTTTGAAAATTCGCAGCCGCAGTAGTTCTGCCGATAAAGGTTAAATCT